>NZ_NFKB01000099.1:0-4257 GCF_002160175.1 Faecalibacterium sp. An192 | reverse complement strand
AATGCGAGGGCCAGCTCGTGAGAGCCGGCCCTCGCAGAGGGACCCTATCTTTCGTGACGCAAAAGTTCTTTTGTTTTGGTGCGATCAACAACAGAAGGAATAGTGGTTAGTTATTCCCCTTTGTCGTCACATCGGATGGGTGTATACCCGGGCGGTCAGGCGGTCTCACACCCAACGCCCCTTATATCACTCCCGGCCATGGTGCTGCCGGGGTGTTATAAGTAAATGTAGGATTAGAAACTCTTACAGCTTCTTTTCAGCGATAGTCTGGTTGAGAACAACTGCAACATAGTGATCAACCACACCATTGGTATTCTCAACAGCAACCATGCTGACATTGCCGTCATAGCTGTAGCTGTAGTACTCCTTGCCAGTAGTCACAGTCAGCTTGCCATCAGTGGTATCAGAGTTCTTGGACAGAGTGCCAATAAACTCATCCACATCATTAGCAAAAGTGTTCAGGACAGACTCCTCAGTGGGATAAGCGGTGCCCTCATACTTGAGAACACCATACATGGTATAAGTCTTACCATCTTCATCGCCAACTTTTTCATTGGTAGCATAATCAGTTGCATACACAACACTGCTACCCAACAGGCCGCCAAGGCCCTGAACGTTGGTTACTTCCACAACACGATTTGCACGGTACCAAGCCTGATCCGGCTTTTCAACTTTCAGACCAGTCATATTGGTGATAGCCGCGGCCAGCTTAGTGTCATTAGCCGAAACACCCAGCTTTTCAGCAGCTCTCTTCAGGGCAGAATCCAGATCAGAATCTGCAGTGAAAGTGATCTTAACATCATTGGCAACGCTCTGGCCCTTATTGACCGCATCAACAATAGAGCTGGTCACAACTTCGGTATTGCCATTGCCGCCATTGGAGCTGCTACCATTGTTGCAGCCAGCCAGCATACTGACGGCCATAACGCCAGCCAGTGCCAGAGAAGCGATCTTCTTGAGTTTCATAATGATTTTTTCCTCCTTATGAGTATAAAAGATGGACTTGAAGTCAGTAATCAGATACCTTACTCAGCCTTCACAGTCTTCTCGTTAGCAGTCTGGGTAATGGTGTAAACAACATGGTAAACAGTAGTACCGGCAACCTGCTCAGTCACAACCATAGCAACCTCACCAGTATAGCTAAACTCATAATATTTATCGCCGTCTTTTTTACCTTCCTTGGTATTCTGAGCCAGTTCAGCAACTTTCTCGTCCATATCGCGAGCAGCAGCATTCACAGCATCAGCCTCAGTCCAGTAATTTTCGCTTTCATAATCCTTGCCATACCAAGCAGTCTTGGTCATACCATTGGCCAGCTTAGAGTTCTGAGTGCTCTTATCAGCAAGAACTTCACTGGTTTTACCAGTCAGCTTCTCCAGAGCGTCCTCGATATCAGTCCACTTTGCATTTTCACCCTCCTGCTTTACAGCCTTAGCAACTTTAGCCTCGAGTGCAGAGCTAGCAGTGAAAGTAACCTTGACCTTATTGTCTGCGTCCTGACCGTTGTTGAAAGCAGTAGCGATCGAAGAAGAGCCGGGAGTAACAACAACGGAACCGTTTTCATTGTTCTCGGTCTTGCCAGAGCAGCCTGCCAGCATGCTGACGGCCATGATGCCAGCCAGTGCCAGAGAAGCAATCTTCTTGAGTTTCATGGTGAATTTTTCCTCCTTATGGTGTATAAAAGATAGAGACCCAAAACAGGTTCAAAGGAAGGTCCTTTCCTTTGTGTGCCTATAATAACATACCCCCCCCGGTGTCAAGACCCGATTTCAAATTTTTTCCTTTTTGCTTTATTTTTTATAGTTTGGGAAGGTCCATCTTGGATACAAACCGTTTTGAGGCGGGAGGCGTGGAGGAATTTTCACTGGGTTGGTCCGGGGTTTCCTTTGCAGTTTTCTCAGATGTTTCACTGTTTTCTCTCCGGCCGCTGCCGGGTGTTTATACTTTTCGGTCGAAAAACAGATTGCCGTCCAGAGCCCCGGCGGTCTGAATTTTCCAGTGCCATCCTCGAAATTCAGGGCACCACAAAAGGAGAGCCCGCATAGCTGAGGGAAACAAAAAAGCGCCTGCACACAACATGCAGACGCTTTTTATTGGAAAATTCATTTATTTCCCCCGCCGGGAAGAGGCGGGGTGATTGTATTTGTCCAGGACCTGTTCCACCTCGGCGGGGTCCAGCTGGAGGCGCACCGGTTCCGGGGCGCTGTTGCCCTTGCGCAGGGGCAGCCACCAGGTGGACAGGCCCACCCAATGGCCAAACTTATAGGCGGTGTGCTTGTTTCGGCCCACACAGACAAAGCCGAACTTCTCATGGAACCGCTCGCTGGCGGGGTTGGGGTCGGCCAGCAGGGCGTAAACATTCCAGTAGCCCTGGAGTTTGAGCAGCTCCAGCAGAGCGCCGTACAGAGCCGCCCCCACCCCCGCCGAACAGGCGTCGGGGGCACAGTAGATGGTGCTCTCCACGTCCCAGGCAAAGGCCTCCCGAGGGTGATAGCGGTGGGCGCAGGCATAGCCCAGCAGATGGCCGGACCCGTCCCGGGCCAAAATCAGGGGCGCCCGGGCCAGGGTATCCTCCACCCAGGCCTCATATTCAGGCAGGGTGGACGGGGTGATCTGCAGGGTGGCGATCCGGTTGCAGACGTACCAGTTGTAGATTTCCAGAATCTCCGCTGCGTCGTCCCGGGTCGCCATGGACAGCCGTGGACGGGCGTTTTCGGCCCAGGCGGCGCAGAGAGCCTCTTTTTCCGCCTTGGTCAGCTTTTTCAGGGCAGCTTCCCGCCGCAGGGCCTCCGATTTATCGGCGCACCGCTCCAGATATGCCATGCTCTCTGCCCCAAAGGCACGGGTTGCCCTGGCTCCCTGGCCGGTTTTATGGGCATGAAGCCGGGCGGCGGGGTCATTGGTCCAGCCGGTGTACAGCTGTCCGCCCTCGCATCGGACCATATAGACGTATGCGGGGGCCAGCGCCTCACGCGCGGCCATTGTTCTTCAGGACCAGACGGCAGGCCGCCACAGCGGTCTGCTTGTCTTTGGCGGTAATCAGGAACCGGCTGGCATGGCAGAAGCTGATACCGTCCAGGCCGCTGCGGGCCTCAATCACATCCTGGGTCTGGCCGGCCCAGGAGGCGGGGAAGGGCAGTTTGGGCTTTTTGGTGCGGTGGTCGGTGACGCACTGGGCGCTCCAGCCGCCCCGCTGGCTGGGGTAGACCACAAACAGAGCGTCGGTCTTATACAGGCCGTTCTTCCAGGGCAGGTAGCAGGGCAGCACCACGATGCCGTCCTTGGAGGCGGCATAGGCGGCCCGGACCTTTTCGTCGGCCCGGTTGACGGCGTTGGCGGACTCGATCTGACGGGTCAAAATCTGTTTGGCCACCGCCACCGCCTCAAAGAACCGGTCATCCGAGCTGTCGGGGGAGTCCCAGGTGGGGTTAAAGAAGCCGATGGCGTCGCAGAGGCTGTTCTGTTCGCCGGTATTATCGTTGAGGTCGAGGGGCTGAATGAAATTCTCATCGATGAGGCGGGCCTGACGCTCACCCACCAGGCCGGGGCCCAGCATCCGCCACAGCAGGCCGAATGCCGCATAGGGCACGCCGTTGGCCCGGGTTTCCCGGGGTTCGCGGTGATGGTCAAACATACCGTCTCCGATATCGTAGACGATGCCGTCAAAGCCATCCGGCACCACAAAGCCCCGTGTTACCTTGATATCGGGGCGCAGAATCTGCAAAAGAGCGGTGGCAAACACATCATCGGCATGGAATTTGCCGGCATGAGTGAAACCGCGGGCTGGAATTTTCATAGGAGCACCTCTTGATCTCTGAAGCTGTTTTCGTATCAGTATACCACACTTTCCCGCCTTCCGCACCCGCTTTCTCCGCTTTTTTGAAAAAAAGCTTGGCAAAAAACTTTAATGGGTACCATACCGTTTCCGGGTCTCCGGCAGTTCCGCGGGGCCGTTACGCTCAGGCTCGTTCCCGGCGTTTGTGCCTGCGGCACGGTACGATGCAAACTGCCTCATAGCCTGATTTTCTGACCCGCAAAAAAGCTCCATCTTGCGGTGCCCTGAATTTTCAAGCATGATGCTTGAAAATTCAGACCGCGGCGCAAAAGGCTGAAACACAGGGTTCATTCTATACACCAGATAGTTCCTATATAACAAACAATGCGAGGGCCAGCTCGTGAGAGCCGGCCCTCGCAGAGGGACCCTATCTTTCGTGACGCAAAAGTTCTTTTGTTTTGGTGCGATCAACAACAGAAGGA
>NZ_NFKB01000098.1:0-4402 GCF_002160175.1 Faecalibacterium sp. An192 | reverse complement strand
TTGGATATGTGTGTATTTTTGTCTGGACATACGAACACCCCCTGTATAGGTTTATTTTCCTACACAGGGGGCGTTTTGTCTATTGTCCGTTTTTACTGGTTCAGTTCAGCGGGCCGGGGGCTTGTCTGTTGAAAACACCCCGAAAAATCTGCCAGGGACTGATAACCCAAAGGTATACGCTGCATAACCAATGGAGACTTCTGCTAAAGCCCGATTCCTTTTATACTGTATACAGGCCGAGCCGCCGGGATCATCCCGTTGGCGCGGTCAGTCCGGCTGTCGGCTATGCCTTTAAAACCTGTACGGCCGAACGCGGAAACAGCCCCCGGAGACGGGAAAGCATTTTTATGTTTAACCTATACCAGAATCAGAAAGTATGCGTTGTTTTATGGAATATGTGACCCTCAGCAACGGTGTCGGAATGCCCGTTCTGGGCTTCGGCACCTACCAGATCAAAGACCCGGCGGTCTGCGAGCAAGCGGTGCGGGACGCCATCGACGTGGGTTACCGCATGATTGACACAGCTGCATCCTATGGCAACGAGGAGGCCGTGGGCCGGGCGATCCAATCCTGCGGCGTGCCGCGGGACCGGCTGTTCATCACCACAAAGTTATGGATTTCGGACGCCAGCTATCAAGGGGCAATGCGCGGCTTTGAGGCCTCGATGCAGCGCCTGGGGCTGGACTACCTGGACCTGTATCTGATCCACCAGCCCCTGGGCGATTATTATGGTGCCTGGCGGGCCATGACCGAGCTGTGCCGGGCCGGACGCATCCGGGCCATCGGTGTATGCAGTTTTTACCCCGACCGCCTGGCCGACCTGATTGCTTTCAATGAAATGCCCCCGGCTGTCAATCAGGTGGAGTGCAACGTCTTTTTCCAGCAGCAGGCGGCGCAGGACTACATGAAGTCCAAGGGAGTACAGATGCAGAGCTGGGCTCCCTTTGCCGAGGGACACAATGACCTGTTCCACAACGAGACTCTAGCAGCCATCGGCGCCAGGTACGGCAAGAGCGTGGCCCAGGTGGTGCTTCGCTGGCAGCTCCAGAGAGGGATTGTCTGCATTCCCAAGAGCGTCAAGAAGGAACGGATGCAGCAAAACTTCGATGTTTTTGACTTTACTCTCTCTAAAGAAGACATGGCTGCCATCGCCGCCATGGACACCGGGGTCAGTTCCTTCTTTGACCACCGCGATCCTGCCGTTGTTGAGATGCTGGCAGGTTTGGTGCGCAAGGTTTGATCTGCGCATCTGCGAAAAACTGTGAAGCGGAGGCTTTTCTATGGAAAGTTTTGTCTATTCCTACCCAACCAAAGTTTACTTTGGCCATGAAGCGGCGGCAGTTCATCTGCCCGGCATCCTGGCAGAGTATGGTCCCCATGTCCTGCTGGCCTACGGCGGCGGCTCCATCAAGACCAATGGCGTCTATGATGAAATCACGGGGCTGTTGAAAGCGGCAGGCAAGACCGTCACCGAGTTCACCGGGATCATGCCGAATCCCACCTGGGCCAAGGTGAAAGAGGGTGCACAGCTTGCCTGCACCTGCCATGCAGATCTGGTTTTAGCGGTGGGCGGCGGCAGTGTCATCGACTGCTGCAAGATCATCGCAGCCCAGGCCGTCACCGATGTTGATTTGTGGGATCTGGAAATGGTCCAGCACAAAGCACTTGCTGTCAAACCCATCCCGCTGGGGGTGGTGGTCACTGCCTCAGGCACCGGGGCTGAGATGAACGGCGGCGCCGTCATCACCAACGAGGAGAGCAAAATCAAGGGCGGAATGTTTGCCTCCGCGCCCCAGTTTGCCGTTCTGGACCCGGCCTATACTCTATCTCTGCCGCGGATGCAGGTGTTGTCCGGCGCCTTTGATACCCTCAGCCACGCCATGGAGACCTACTTCGGTCATTCCGACCGGGACAACGTCTCGGACGAGGTGGCTCTGGCTGTTATGCGCAGCACGGTAGTGAATATGCGCGCACTACTGCGCGACATAAACGATCTGACCGCCCGCAGCAACCTGATGTGGACCTCGGCCATGGCCGAGAATGGCATCCTCAAGGTGGGCCGCACCACCGACTTCGAATGTCACCAGATCGAACACCAGCTGGGAGCCTACACCGACTGCAACCACGGCCAGGGCCTTGCAGTCATTCATCCGGCCTATTACCGCCATATCTGTAAGGATGCCGCCCCGAAACTGGCCCGGATGTCAACGCCGAAATAAAAAACACCTAAAACGCCGGCCAGAAAATGACCCAAACGCCGGAAACACATACGCCGGTTAACCATCAGCCGGAAGCGTGGCCGGTGGAACTGTTTGAATACCTGCTTTCAATCGGTCACGCAACCGGTAGGTCTGGCCACGGATATTTACCACATGAGCGTGGTGTAATAACCGGTCCAGAAGAGCGGTAGCCAGTACATTGTCGCTTAGAAGCTCACCCCAATCGCTGAAGTATTTGTTGCTGGTTAAAATCACGCTGCCGTGTTCGTAACGTTCAGAAATCAGCCGAAACAAAAGTTCTGCTTCCTGGCGATTCAACTGCATATAGCCAACCTCATCAATCACCAGCAAAGCTGGACGCAGGTAGATCCGCCAGCGTCTCTCCAAATGTCCCTGGGTTTGTGCCTTCTTCAAGTCACCAATGAGACGGGAAAGAGTGGTATAATAGACCACCATTCCAGCATCCAGGGCTCTAAGAGCTAGACCGACAGACAAGTGCGTCTTTCCCACACCAGGAGGTCCCAGAAAAATAACATTCTCATTTCGGGCTACAAAGGCTAGCGTCCCAAGCTCTTCGATCTGTCGCTTGTCAATGCTGGGTTGAAAGGTGAAATCAAATTCTTCCAGCTGCTTGTGGTGCGGCAGCCTTGCCAGTTTTAAACGTGTTTCTCGGCTTTTTCGCTGGCGTTCCTGCTGTTCAGAGGATAACAAGTCATGGAGGAACTGAACATAGGTCTGCTGACTGTGAAGAGATTGTTCCAGCTGTGCATCCAAAAGTTGAGCTGCCGTGAGCAGCCCCATCTGTTCCAGGAGAGAGCGGGTGTGTTCCAGCTCAACCATGTGCTGCACCTCCCAACAAGGAGTCATAGAAATGCAGAGAACGAACTTCTACACGAACGTCCTGTTGGCGTGCTGCTGGATAAGGGGCAGCAATCCCTTTGTGTTCTGCCAGGCCCTTGTATTGGCCGGGCAACCAGACAATTTTACCCGTATGGTACTGAAGCTGGTGCTGGGCTAGAAGGATCTCTCCATAATAGATTTCCAGCTGCCCTTTCACTGTTCGAACCTGTACTTCCTTTCCGCTGTACTGCCAGGGCACACCATACCGGATGCCGTCAAAGCTTACAAGTCCATCTCTTGTAACTATTCTCGTTTCCCAGCGGTAGCGGTCCTGAATCTCCTGGGAAGGTAAGGAGAAAAGTTCTTCTTGTGCCAGCTTTTGCAGAGGGATCTCGCAAGTTGTTCCATGAGGCCTTGAGTCAACTGATTTGCACCAGGCAATCGCCTGGCGATTCAGATCTTCCAGGTCTACAAAGCTGCGGCCCGGGAAAAAATTCTCCTTTACATACCGCACCAAACGTTCTACTTTGCCTTTTGTCTGGGGCGTTTTTACCCGGCATACCTTTGGAACAAATCCCATCTCGACGGCAAAATCAGAAAACTGTGTGTTCCAAATCACCTTGCCCGCTTCACGCCCTGTGACCACAGTTTTCATATTATCGGTCAGGACCTCTTTAGGAACACCTCCAAAATACTGAAATGCATTTAACATACAGCGTTCCATGCTGCGCAGGTCACAGCGTTTTACGAATTCAATGTATTTGGCGCGGGAATATCCCAGAATCATTACAAAAACCGCTACTTTGTGAAGCTTCTCATTTTGGTCCAGATATTGACAGATGCCCCAGTCCATCTGCGCTTGCTTGCCGCTGGGCGTTTCATATCGCCGTACAGCAGGTGCTGCCTTGGCTGGCCGGTAGGGATGAACATATGCTTTTAAAATGCTCATTCCGCCGTCATATCCAAGTTCTCGCAGTCGTTCCAACAGAACAACACAATTGAAGATACCTTGTTCCATCCATTCATTCAACTGCGGCTTGTAAGGATCCAACTTGGACCCTTTGGAAACGCCCTTTAGCCCATGCTGCCGATCCGCCTGCTCCATATATTTGCGGGCCGTATTTTTGGAGATTCCAATTTCTTGCCCAATCGCATAAGCGCTCTTGCCTTTTCCGTAAGCGCCTCACAAAACAGTGTACTTGACAATAGAAAAAGGACCAGCTAAAGCTGGTCCTTTTTTGTATAACGAAAACCACTCGCTAGGCGAGTGGTTCGAAAAAAGACTTATGTCGATGATGATGACAGAAAAACTCCCTTTGCTTAAAATGGAAGTGCGGTCTGCC
>NZ_NFKB01000097.1:0-4437 GCF_002160175.1 Faecalibacterium sp. An192 | reverse complement strand
AGACTGGCCTGGCTCCGCTCTCGCTTCGCCAGGCCAGTCTTTGATTCGCTTGTTCTACCCCTTGCAGGCCTCTTTTTTGTACTGTCCGCACAATATGGGGCGGTTCAAATTCTGTTTCAGGGACGCTCTCTTTTTATTTTTATACACAGGTACGTCTTTTTGTTGTACCCATCTTTGACAGCTCAGACCATGAGCTTAAACTTATCCGCGATGCAGAGCTGACGGCTCAGATAGCAATGTTCCCCGCTCTGATCGTGCACCACGCTCTTGATGGACAGCAGCGGGTAGCCCTTTACCACACCCAGATACTTGGCCTCCTGATGGTTCGCAAACACGATCTCAAGGACTTTATCTGAGCGTGTGAATACGATGCCCGTTTCCTTTCGGATCGTCTCATACAGAGAGGCATTGGTCAGATCTGCATTGAACAGAAAGAAAAAGCTCTCCGGAAATTTGCTGGTCTCCAACATCATCGGTCTGCCGTCCGCAAGGCGCAGACGCTCCACAACTAGCGTCTGTTCGTCTTTTTTCAGCCCAAGCTGCCCCCGTTCTTCCTCCGTGGGCTGTTCCAGTGCAATCTTGATCGTCTTTGCGCCGGGCTGGTATCCCATCATATGACACATATTGGTGTAGCTCAGCACGCCATCCAGCTTTCGCTGGATCTTCTTTTCCGCAACAAACGTGCCCTTGCCAGGCTTGCGCACCAGAAATTCTCCCTGAGACAGCTCATCCAGTGCTTTACGCACCGTGACGCGGCTGACCGAATAGCGCTCGCAGAGTTCATTTTCCGTTGGCAGACGGCTGCCCGGGGGATACTCGCCCGCATCAATAGCCGCACGCAGTGTTGCGGCGAGCTGTTGAAACAGCGGCGTTGAAATTGTATTATCCAAACTCATGGTATATTCTCCCGTTCTTATTTTTATCACGAAATACGGTTTATTTTCAATTTACTTTTTTGCGTGCCCCGCAAATATGTTACAATACAAACTTATTATATATAAGTTTTATCCGTACGTAAAGAGGAAAAACAAATTTTTTCTCCCTTGCGTCTGTGCAGGGCCGTTTTCCAGCACCCCCTGTTTATATAGGAAGCCAGCCACATTTCATTTCGTTCCTTGTAAGAAATGCACAATTTTTTGTCCTATTTTCGGTATTGACATTTGTATTGCTTTGTATTATCATCATGGCAAGGAAAGTTCTTCCGGAAACCACCGGAAGAAATCGAGACAGTTTAATATGAAATGCAGGAGGGTAATACAATGCATTACAAGTACACTGACATCAAGGCCATCGTCGCTGAAATTCTGGAGAACAAGAAGGACGAGGGCGGCGTCAAGAACATCTATTTCGTGGGCTGCGGCGGCTCTCTGGGTGCTCTGTACCCTGCAAAGACCTTTATGGAGCGCGAGAGCCTGACGCTGAAGTCCGGCTGGGTGAGCAGCAACGAGTTCGTCCACAGCACGCCCCGCGATTTCGGCAAGAACTCCATCATCTGCCTTGCCTGCCACAAGGGCAACACTCCCGAAACCATTGCCGCTGCAAAGCTGGGCAAGGAGATGGGCGCTGCTGTTATCATCCTGACTTGGCTGGAAGAGTCTGAGATCATCGAGTTCGGCGATTACATCATCCATTACTCCTTCGACGCCAGCCCGGATCACCTCGCCGGTGACATCGACTACGCCGGTGAAAAGACCATGTGCGCCCTGCAGGTCGCCGTGGAGCTGCTGAATCAGACCGAGGGCTACAGCAACTACGATAAGTTCCAGCAGGGTGCCGGCATGATCACCACCGTGATCCGCAAGGCCCGCGCTCATGTGGCCCAGCGCGCTCTGGACTTTGCCGAGGAGTACAAGAACGACTCCGTCATCTACACCATGGGCAGCGGCGCAGGCTACGGTGCCGCTTACATGGAGAGCATCTGCATCTTCATGGAGATGCAGTGGATCCACTCTGGCACCATCCACACCGGTGAGTTCTTCCATGGCCCCTTCGAAGTCACCGACGCCAACACCCCCTTCGTCATTCAGGTGTCCGAGGGTTCCACCCGTGAGCTGGACGAACGCTGCCTCAAGTTCCTGCACACCTATGCAAAGCGCATCGAGGTGCTGGACGCCAAGGAGCTGGGCCTGTCGGTCATCGATCCCGCTGTCGTAGACTACTTCAACCACTCTCTGTTCAACAATGTCTATCCCATCTACAATCACGCCCTCGCTGAGACCCGCCAGCATCCGCTGACCACCCGCCGCTATATGTGGAAGGTCGCATACTGATATAGACGGAAAGGATCTGATACGATGAGCGCAGTCAAGATCATCGCCATCGGCGATAATGTGTGCGACAAATACCTCTCTCGTGGGAAGATGTACCCCGGCGGCCAGTGCGTCAACACCTGCGCCTATGCCGCAGCAAACGGTGTGCCTTCCGCTTATCTGGGCAAGTTTGGCAGCGATGAGGTCGCCGCCTACAACCAGAAGATCCTGCACGAGCTGGGCATCGACATCAGCCACTGCCGCCATTTTGAGGGCGAAAACGGCTTTGCCATGGTCACGCTCAAGGGCAACGACCGCGTCTTTCTTGGTTCCAACAAGGGCGGCGTCGCCAAAGAGCACAGCTTCGACTTCACGCAGGAAGATCTGGAGTACATCAAAGGCTTCAACCTGATCTACACCAACCTCAACAGCTATATCGAAGAGGACCTTCCCTTCCTGCACACGGCCGGCGTACCCATCGCCTATGACTTTTCTACCCGATGGACCGACGCCTATCTGGAAAAGGTCTGCCCTTATATCACCGTGGCCATCCTGTCCTGCGCACACCTGAGTGCCGAGGACCGCGCCCGCGAGATGCAGAAGGCCGCCGACCACGGCGTTTCCATCGTGCTGGGCACCATCGGTGAGGACGGCTCCTATGTGCTGTACAACGGCAAGACCTACTACGCCTCCGCCGTACACGCAGATGACGCCATTGATACCATGGGCGCCGGCGACTCCTACTTTGCCGCTTTCCTCTGCTCGCTGCTGAAGTCTTCCAAGAGCGGCGCTCTGCTGGAAGGCACCGAAGAAGAAAACGCCGCGCATCTGCAGCAAGCCATGCAGATCGGCGCAGCATTTGCTGCAAAAATGTGCGCCAAGGAAGGCGCCTTCGGCTACGGAACCCCCATCGTGGGACGCACTGAACTGTAAAATAAAACAGGAGGCATTTTCATGAGACCTGATCAGTATGAAAACAACGCGGAAGGCATCCTCTGCGTTTATAAGAACCCCAAATGGCTGGTTTGCATCAAGAACTGGAAGCCCGACAACGACATTGCCGGCATTGCTCATCTGGAGATCCATCACTCCACCGACGAGCAGTTCATCCTTGCCGCTGGTAAGGCAATCCTCATCACCGCCGAGCGCGAGGGCGGCAGCTTCAAGAATATCGAGCTGACCCCCATGCAGCAGGGCAAGGTATACAATGTTCCCGCTGAGTGCTGGTTCTACTCCATCACGCAGAAAGACACCAAAGTGATCTATGTGCAGGACTCCAACTGCTCTATGGAAAACAGCGACCTTGCCGACCTGACCGCTGCTCAGATCGCCGACATTCAGGAGCGTGCACGCAAGATCCTCGCAGAGTGAAAAGGAGCTTTTTATGCCGATCCGATGCGTCCTCTTTGACTTTGACGGTGTGATTGCCGATACCGAGGAACGGAACGCCGACTATCTTGCCGCTGCTCTTGCGCATTTTGGGGTCCGGCTGACAGACGCAGATCGGAGCGTACTGGTGGGCATCAATGATCCTTCTCTGCTTGAAGCACTGCTGAAGCGGGCAGAAACGCCAGTCACTCTGGAGCAGCTGCAGGCCGAACGTGCACGCCGCGGCAACTACTACGAAAACGGCGCCGACCTGCATCCGCAGCCTGGGCTGCGGGAGTTTCTCTATGCGCTTCGCGCACAGGGCATTCGCACCGGCGTAGTCTCCTCCACCCGGTCACAGCTCATTCTGACCGCACTCGACCGCCTGCATCTGGTCTCACAGTTCGATGTGGTGGTCTGTGGCGATATGGTCACTCGGCGCAAGCCCGATCCGGAACCTTATCTGCGGGCAGCGCAGCTTCTGGGGCTTGCCCCCGACGATTGTCTGGTCATCGAGGATTCTCCCACAGGCATCCGTGCCGGAAAAGCCGCCGGCTGTACCGTGCTGGGCTATACCGGCAGTTCTATCCGTCAGGACGTCTCTGCGGCAGATTTCGCCCTTTCTGATTTTCATCTTTACCGACAAATCCCACTTTTTCAGAATCTTTCTCCATTCTGATTTTATGACAAAACAGACCAAACCGGTACAAATGAACTGCACCCCATTTGTTAGACAGTATGGTATACTGAAAACAAATGGGGTGTTTTATTGTGCCAAAAGGGAAGCCAAACAAGAGATATACACCGGAATTCAAGAAAA
>NZ_NFKB01000096.1:0-4462 GCF_002160175.1 Faecalibacterium sp. An192 | reverse complement strand
CCCTTTTGGGGTAAGACGGGGAAGGATAGGCTGCGGCTATTGCCACATGATGCTTTAACCTATTACTTGCTTACAGTAACGTTTATACCGCCCCTACGGGCGCACTGGGTTTGATCCAGAAGCGTGTCTCGCCGCTGCCGGAGCCGCCCACAATCAGCACGTTCTTGTTCCGGGCAGTTTTGGGGTCCTTCGGGCGACTGTTCATGGTCAGACACTCGGTCTTTGTGAGAATCACATTGTTCTGAAATACCGGGTCAGTGTAAGGTTCGATATCTGCATGGGTTCCCCAGCGGGCCGAACCATATTCGCTGCCATGGCGGTACTTCTTGGCGTTCTTGCCCTTGAGGTAGACCACCAAACGCAGACCAGCGCCACAGCATAGGCCCACCAGCAGGTCCAGAGGGTGAACGCTGGGGATAATCCGCCCCAGTGCGTCCGGGAGAACGTTCAACAGAGACTGCATCTTCTCGGAGATATTGGCACCCGCTGCCATTCTCCATGCCCAGCCCAAGTTGGTGGTGTAGAGACCGGTCAGAATATAGGGCAGATTGAGCAGGATTAAGCGTTTTGTGTTCTGGTTCATCGGTCGGCACGCTCCTGTCTCTTTTCCTTCATTTTGCCAGGCAGCAACTCAGCAGCCAGGGCCTTGAACTGCTCCAAACGCTCCAGAACGCTGGGGCGTTTTTCTTTGTTGACCAGCTTGGCGGAGTAGTCCTTGAAAGCTGCGGTCAGGGTATCGGCGTCCCGCGCCTTGAAGAAAACCACATACCGCGGCGGGGTGTCGTGGTTCTTGGTGATAGCGTAGTCCACGCCGTACTTGTCCAAAATCCGCTTGAAGTCCCGGATGCCGGTTTTCTCAATCTCGATGTTGGTGGCCCCCTGATCCTGCCGCAGCAGCTGCTTGACGCTCTGTTTGCCCACCGGCTTGCTGTGCGCCTTGCCTGCCCTCCACTGCAAAAATTTACGCGCCGCCGCCAGAAGTGTCCTCCCTGTCAGTTTGGTGGTGCTGATGGCAAAGTTGATCGTTCTGTTCTCTATATCTTCCTGCATGAGCTTCACCATCCTTTCCGGCCTGCAGCAGAACTGCGGTCAGGAACCCAAACCAGGTTCCCGCCGTAAAATGTGCCATTCCCGCCCACATGGTCAGTCCAGACGGATGCCGGTAAAGCTGTCCGGGCCGGTCATCAGGATAACGGTGCGATCTTCCAGGAACTCGGCCACCTGGTAAAGATCGTCCACCGTGAGGGATACTGTATACCCCTTTTCATCAATTCTGAAAAAGATCATGGGGCCGGTCAGGTAGTATTCCTCGCCGATTCGCATAACCTGCTCCGGGCAGTAGCTCATCATAACAGGCATATCCTTGATCCCGTAGAGCATATCGGTTTCATCGAAGCAGGGCAGAATGTCCGGGGCATCTGCCAGACGGATGACCGACAGGGGCAGATCGGGAGCTGCGGCGGCCAGATAGGGCTGGGGTTCTGCCTTTGCCAAGGGCGGACCTTCCAGGCATTCCTTCAGCATTTTCTCCATGGCACAGACCTTCTCGTAAATCTGCCGGGTAGTGATGGTGGTTGCGGTTTTCTTGTTTGCCATAGGCATTACCTCCAAATTTTTGTGTTGTGTTCTGTTTGTTCTGCCAGCCGGTCAGCGTTCCTGACCGCGCTGGCGCTTCTTTTGCCACTGTTCCAGGAGCTTCAGGATGGTTTCCTCCATCTGCCGCGGGGTGTAAGACTTGGGAAAATACTTTTTCAGCACATCGTTTTTGATGGTCACGCGATCCATTTCGGCCTTCTTTTCTTCGCCCATGATGTCAAAGATGGCCTCATAGCTGCACTTTCCAGCCTGGCTCAGTTTTTTGATCCGCTGAGCCTGGGACAGGGAAGGCGCATTCTGGGTGTCCTGCATGGCCTCAAAAAAATCCCGCTGTTCGGAGACCGTCAGGTACGACAGTTCCACAGCGGGATTGAAGGATATTTTCTTTTGGTCTACCAGTTCCAGCAGTTCGGGGATCAGGTTGGTGAGACGTATGAAGCGCTGGACTGTTTTATATCCCTCTCCTGCATCCTCGGCCACTTTTTCGATGGAAAGTTTTGACTTCTGGACAATTTGTCCAGAAGTTAAATCCGACCTAGCACCTTGCTTTTTTATGGCTTCCAGCTTCATTTTGTACGCAAAAGCCCGCTCACTGGGGAGGATGCTCTCGCGCTGCAAATTGCTGTCCACCATCTGAATCACCGCCTGGTCATCATCCATGTTGCGGACAATCACCGGCAGGGTTTTCAGCCCTGCCAGCTCGGCAGCGTGCTGCCGCCTGTGGCCCGAAATAATCTCATAGCCTCCTTCCTCCCGCGGTCGGACAATGAGCGGGGCCAATACGCCAAACTGAGCCACGCTTTCCACCGTCCGCTGCATGGCTTCATCGTCCAGCACCTTGAAGGGGTGGTCTTTGAAGGGATGCAGGTCTGCGATGGGGATTTGCTGAATCTGCTCGGTCTGGCGGCTTTCCTCAGTCGAAAAAATGTCATCGTAACTGGTCAAGCTGATGTTTGCGCCGTTTTTCGACATTTTGCACAACCTCCTTCGTCAATGCCCGGTAGGCTTCCGCCACCTTTCCCTTGGGATCGTGGGCAAAGATGCTTTTGCCCTCGGCGCTGGTTTCTGCTGCCCGCACTGAGCGGGGTATTCCCTGGGCAAAAACCTTGATTTTGCTGCCGTAGGCCTGCCGAATCAGTGCTTCGATCTCCTTTCCGTAGTTGGTTCGGCTGTCGGTTATGGTCATAAGGATGCCTTCAATCCGCAATCGCGGATTGATCTGCCGCCGCACCTTGCTAATAGTCTGCAAAAGCTGCTCCAGACCCTTGGCGGGCAGATATTGTGCCTGTACCGGGATCAGGGCACTATCTGCTGCGGCCAAAGCGTTAATGGCCTAATGTCCGCAGGACATGGATGCCAATCCGCGCAAAGTGCGCACATCTGGCCACAGGAGCGCAGCGACTATGGTGAGCATACCGAGACTGGGGGTACAGTCCAGCAGGATGAAATCATAGGACCGTTTTGCGCTTTCCAGCACCTGCTTCAAGACCTTTTCCCGGCTCATGGCATTCACAAGGCCCACTTCCATCCCGGCCAGCTCGATGCTGGACGGGATCAGGTCCACACCCTCTGCGTGATGGAGAATTCCTTCTCCCGGCTGGATGGGCTTATCCTCCAGCACTTTGCCCATGAGGGTAGCAAGAGTTGTGTCCAGTTCATCCGGTTTGGGCCATCCCATGCTGATGGTAAGAGAACTTTGAGGGTCGTTGTCCACCAGCAGAACCTTTTTGCCCTCCATAGCAAGACCCACCCCCAGATTTTCGCAGGTCGTGGTCTTGCCGGTGCCGCCTTTCTGGTTGGTTATGGCGATTACGGTTGCTTTTTGGGCCAAATTATCACCCCCCTTCACACCGGCAGGTACCGGTTACTTTGCGTTCAAGTCGTGCTGCACCCGGGCCGCATAACTATTGTGCATGGTCATGGGTGCATTGTAGAGTGAAGCCAGCAGATACTGCCGCATATTCCGCACCTGGGTGGTGTTCTCTTTCAAACACATCAGGACAAACCGGATATGGTCGCTGTTCAGCTTCATCAGCTGGCCTTTCACTACCTCAAAGGGCTTGTCATCCCCGGCAATGCGGATCATCTTCCTATGGCTGCACACGGTATCCACCAGCAGCTCCTGCATTTCCCGCAGCATATCCTCATCTTCGGGATTGGCCTCCATCAGAGCATCGAGGCCCAGTTCCTGAGAAAAATAATCCTGATACAGGGCGCGGTCATCTTTCCCTTCGGATTCCATTCCGGCGTCCGCGCCGGAAAAGAAGGGATCAGTCTCGCTCATCTCAGTCTTATTCTGATTCGTCTTAGTACCGTGTCCTTTTGACACCTCTTGCCGTGTGGAAATGACACCACTGGACGTGTCGTTTTGACACTTCTGGAAGTGGCTTTCCGACACTTCTGTAAAGTTTTTCACATAAATCAGATTGGGCCTCCCCAGGCCCTGCCTCCTGCGCTCGATCAGACCGGCCTTTTCTTCCAGCTCCCGCAGCAGACCCACCGCTTTCTTGTTGCCGCAAGCCAGGCTCTCCATAATTTCCTCAACGGTAAAGATGATGTACACCCGGCCGGTGCTGTCCAGCCAGCCGTTCTTCACCGACAGGCTCATCCTGTCCAACAGCAGGCCGTACAGAATCTTGGCCTCTGCCGAAATCCCGCGGAACCGCGGGTCGGCAAAGAGGATTTTGGGCAGCCGATAGAAAGAAAACAGGTCAGCCTGTCCGCCAGTGAAGTAGTTCGCCATGATGGTTCTCCTTTCTTAGAGCAACCCCATAAAATATCAACAATAACCGGCACAAGCAAACCAGTTACGACAGTCCGAAGAAGTAACGGCAGCAAACGCCTGGTATAAAGCAAGGTCCAAGTC
>NZ_NFKB01000095.1:0-4837 GCF_002160175.1 Faecalibacterium sp. An192 | reverse complement strand
TGGATATGTGTGTATTTTTGTCTGGACATACGAACACCCCCTGTATAGGTTTATTTTCCTACACAGGGGGCGTTTTGTCTATTGTCCGTTTTTACTGGTTCAGTTCAGGGTAGCACGGCTCCTCCTGGGTGCCCCGCTCCGCATATTCCAGTGCTTCTTCCAGTCTGCCGCAGTACATCAGCGCCACAGAATACCGGTAGTACCAGGTACCGCAGCCTGCGGCGTTTTTCTCCGAATCCTTCATCCACTCTGCCGCCTG
This sequence comes from Faecalibacterium sp. An192, assembly GCF_002160175.1. Classification (NCBI taxonomy): domain Bacteria; kingdom Bacillati; phylum Bacillota; class Clostridia; order Eubacteriales; family Oscillospiraceae; genus Faecalibacterium; species Faecalibacterium sp. An192. The sequence continues at coordinate 4,578 of NZ_NFKB01000095.1, read as the reverse complement.
GTAATAATGGATATAGTCATCCAGATTGTTGCAGGCGAAGGCGTACCAGAGGGCAATCTGCAAATCCTGATGGGCCTGCTTTTCGCTGAATCTTCCTTCTCCTACACCATTTTTGATGAAATCCTCCAGCCATTGGAGCATTCTCCAGAAGTAGCCGGAAACCCCATCGTCAAAGGAGGCCAGGGTTTCAATATCTTCCGCTGAGAGGAGAGACCCCGTGTCCTCATGGATCTCCGGCTCCGGTTCTTCCTCGTCCAGCAGGGGCACACCGCCTACATCCCGCCGGAAGGTGTGGAAGTGGGCATAGGGCAGACCGCTTTCTTCAAAGAACGCCTGCGCCGCTGTCAGTACAGCGGGCAGATCCCAGGCGATGAAATCCAGATAACCGTAATACAGCCCGGTAGCGCCACCCAGGAAGGTCACGGTTTCCTCTCCCGCCTCCCGCAGAATAGCATCCCGCAGGTCATCTCGGAACTCCAGAATGGTTTTGATTCGCTCTTCACCGGTAAAATCGGACAGGGGATAGCAGAGGAATCCTGCCGCGATGCCGTCCCGATGATATTCGTCCATCACATCACTGCGGGCGGACATATAGTCGTTGATAAGCACCGGCAGCCGGCAGCTTCCAGTATAGACATCCATCCGCCAGTCGGCATCGGGGTCCTGCACCGGTTCCAGCTCATAAGCAAGATAACTGTTTTCCAGATAGTCGCTGCCGTCCCGCCAGAGGGTAAAGCCCATGGATTGCAGCAGCTCCGGCAGTTCGGAAAGTAGCTTGGCCGGTTCATCTTTCGGCTGAGCATAAACATCAAACCCAGCAACAGAGGCGATAGCGGAAACTTCTCCGATGGTTTGATCCACTAGCATAGAGAGCGCCCACCACACCCGGTCGGCATCCTCCTTCAAAAGGCCCTTCAGCTTCTCACAGGAAAGAGCCAGGTTCACCTGCTGATGGTCGGTGGGCTCCACCCACATCTGGACATCCTCGGCCCGGATTTCGAGGTCCCCGGCCCGCAGGATAAAACCCTCACAGAGCTGGCGACCCACCCGGATTTCCCAGTGCTCCAGCACCGATGCTGGTGCCTGCTGCTGGAAGTGCACCAACGGGAACAGGCGGGAGCGAAGGCCTTCTGGACTGAGGATCAATTCATACTTTTCGCCATTGAAACCTAGCTCAAAGGCAGTATCACACAGAGCGGTCTTAAGTGCGTTTCCGCATTTTTCAATCAGTTCTTCGCCGCGCTGGTGCGTTTCGTCAGTATCCATAATTTGCCGCAGCTCGGCCTCAATCTGGGCAAAAGCGGCCCAGGCCTCCTGGGTCCGCTCCCGGAAGTTTTTATCAAACCGGGGCAGGGCCAAATAGTGGCGGCAGGCGTCGATATACTGCTGGGTGTCCTGATCGCCGGGGCGGGCTTTCAGAGCCCGCTCAAAGTAACGCAGGGCGGGGCCTTCCTCATCCAGATAGTAATAGGACGAAGCAATCCGGTAATTCCAGCAGTGGTCCTCACCCAGTTCCTCCTCGTGGGGCTGGAGCAGGTCCAGGGCTTTTTGGTAGAGGGGGCGTCCTGCCGCACCGATTTCGGCAATGGAAATGTAGGCCTTGGCCAGTTCACTGTCCAGTTCCGGTGTGCGCTCTCCGGCGGGGAGGGCTTCCAGGGTGTCAATGATCCTCTGAACTTCATTCTGTTCGAACCACAGCTGGCATTGTTTCAGCAGTTCCATACAAAATCTCCTTTTCAGCATCGACTTTTTCTAAGTGTCGGCCTTACTTTTTGGCAAACTGATTCACAAAGAAGGCCGTGAATGCTTCCAGCTCTTCCTTCTGCTCCAGATAGATATAGAGGCTTTCGTCGTCCAGCCACTCATAGGCATTGATAGCAATATAGCTGCTGCGGTCGGGATAAATGACAAAGGCGTCGGTGGGGTACTTGTTGCGGTATGCCTTGTGAATTTCATCCCGGCGGTAACAGACGGGGCCTCCGCAGCCGGAAAGATCCGGCACGGTGGGGAGAACCACAATGGTCTGAGTATCCTGGTTCCACCCTACAATGAGGTTGCCGATTTTGGTTTTGCTGCCGTGGACAAAGCCATAATTGAAGCGGCTCACATCTTCGGTGTAGCCCACAATGAGCCGGTAAGAGCTGCCGTTTTCCACCGTCTGATCAAATAATTCGCGGATCTTCTGCCGGTTCGCATTGCTTTTTTCCATGTCAGGCTGTGGGCCTTGAAACAGTTTGCTGAAAAATCCCATGGTTGTATCCTCCTGGTTTCATTGAAATTTTATTTCCCGATCCACCCGGATCACCGGGCGGAAAAAATCATAGTCATTGTGGATCTCGTTGTTTTCCCGAACCTCCGGCCTACAGTGAGGAGAACAGGGCAAATATCCAAGCAAAGGACCCATGCCACCGCAGATATTGCAGCCGCCGTCACCGCCGCAGGTGGTCAAAGTTTTCCCGTCCACCAGCTCCCGCTTGTAGGGATCGTAAGCGATGGACACGCCGAAGAAGTTGGGCTGCTCCATGTCGTATGGCTTGCCCTGATCTTCCTCGCTTTCAAAGTGGTGCAGATGCATAGAGTAATCCAGCCCATCCCCCCAGGGGAACAGGGTGCGGCATCCGCCCCCAGCCAGATAGGCCCACTCATCCGGCGTGGGGAGGGTGGCTGCCAGGTCCCATGCCAGGGACAGCAGAAACTTTGGATAGCTCACCGGATGGCACAGCCACGCCTGCCAGCCATCGCCATTGCGTTCAAAGCGGACAGTTTCATGGATCTCAAGGCTCTGGCCGTCCCGGCTCGCCAACTTCTGCAAAGCATCTAGCCAGTCCGGGTGGGCGGTGATGCGAGGGTCGTTCATGGGGACGCTTTCCCAGCCGATTTCCTCCAGCTTGCGGCCCACCAGCATGGGGCCGATGGTCATCTGGTGTACCGGGGCCATACTTTGCTGGAGGAATTTCTCCGCGGTGCCTTCATATTCGATTTCCGCAAAAAATTCCGCCAGTTCCTCCTGGTTGGCCTTGTCCATCCCTTGGGCAAAGCCCTCCCAACCAAGCGTGACGGTATCGCCTGGGACAAAGACAAACTCCCGGCCCGCCTTTTCAAAGACGCCAGTGGTGCAGCTCTGCCCCCAGCGGGAAAAGGCATACAGTTCCTTGAATGTCAAATGATAACGAGCCGCCAGAGCCTGCATCAGCCGGAGTTTATCGGACAGTTTCAATTGGTCAAATTGTGGGCGAAATAAATTCTCGTTCATAACAAGACCTCTTTCAATTTGCTCCGGCAGACTGTGATTCCTTTTCCACAAGGCGAACCGCCTCCGTCAACAGCTTGGGAAGCTGATTTGTTTCTGTCGTTTCATACTGCTGGACTGGATTCGCCCAATCGAAGTTATGAATGACAGAAATGATGTATCTGTCCTGATACCAGCCCATATCCAGCAGAAAGCAGTTCGGATATTCCACTTGCAGCATATCTTCTTTTCGCGTGGCATCCAGAAAAATGACCTTTCCAGTGTCAAAATCTATCTTTGACCAGACTTGCACGGCAAAATTCCTCCTCACGATTCTCCGAAATGCTCCAGGTACAACTTCCGCACGGAATAGGGACCAACAAGGGTCGTTTCCTTTCGGCCATCCCAAGAATACACATGAATTTCGCCTTCATCCCCAATGTACCGCTGTTCCTCAAAGGGGGCGGGAAAGGGGAAGCTTTCTACGATGCTCCAGTCAATCTTGGGCTTCAGCCCATCAAACTCCTCGCGCTTGAGCCTTTTGAAATTGAACACTAAGGCCGCTCCAATTCCGTCGAAAAGCAAATCTGCGTATTCTCTGGGGGTAATATTCTCGCTCACATTGGCAGCTTTGATGTCCACATTCAGAACCTTGTCGCCGCAGTTTGTCCATATTTTATTGGGAGAGAACCAGGTAGTCCGATCTTTACCGCCTGCAAAGTCCTCGCGGAAATAGCTTCTGTTGGCGCTGTCCATCTCGACCCCTTCCCGAAGCAAGCCGTTGTATGAGGAAAGCGGAAAATATCGGTGTTTTGCCGGGTCAAATTGGCCAAACGCAATGTCCAACAGATACTCATGCTTCTCACTACGCATAAGCTTGTGTGGCTTCACAATGTTTTCTTCGATGAAACTCCAAATGTACTCATCCACATGAATAGATACACGAGGGCGACTGAATAATGTGATTTTGTAGTGATCCTCGCTGTCCGTTCTCTCCGTATTGAACCAAATACGATGAATTTTAACCATAGTTATCCCCTCGCATGATTTCTGCCAACGACACTTCTGTTTCCGCCTGAAAAAGCAGTTCACCGAAAAACAGCCTGAGAGTCACGGAAGATAATGATTCAAGCTGTGGTTTACTGAGAGGGGTGTAGTGAAGGACGATTTCTCCATACAACTCCGTGTTGATGTGGTGTTCTTCCAGATACCGCAGAACTTTTCGGTTGTTCCGCACGATATTTAGAGCAACCCCATAAAATATCAACAATAACCGGCACAAGCAAACCAGTTACGACAGTCCGAAGAAGTAACGGCAGCAAACGCCTGGTATAAAGCAAGGTCCAAGT
>NZ_NFKB01000094.1:0-5147 GCF_002160175.1 Faecalibacterium sp. An192 | reverse complement strand
AGCGCGAGAGGATTCGACAGTTGGAAAACGTCCTGACAGAAAACGGTATTCCTGTTCCTGAAGAAAGTTGACCTGGGCTCTGCTGGCCGGTTTGGCTGGCAGAGCTTTTGTATGTAAGGTACAAGGATGTCGCTTTAGGGCGGTGAGGTGTCGCTGGCTCTCCGGCAGGGTGTCGCTAAAACTCCGTGCAGGTGTCGCTCAGCGTCCGATTTTTGCAATAAACTGCGAAATTTATAAAAAGGACTGACGGCATACTCGACGAGAGCAGCCGGCCTACAGATTTTGCCAGCGCGGCAGAAAAAGAAGAAAACAGGGCTGCTTTCTGGACATGAAATGTGCAGAAAAGCAACCCTGTTCTTTTTGAAACCATTTGGCTCTGGACAACGGAAGGATAAAGGGATCTTTGTGGAACCAGTTGAGACGCGGATATCGTTTGAAAAGGAACCGGTCGTATGCAATGCCAATTCTTTGAAAGAATATTGGCTTAACCGGGAGGAGCTGCTGAAGAAACAACATCGGTATCAGATTGTGCGGCGGATACAGGATGTTTTCTTTTCTTCTGTGGCTCTGGTTGTCCTGGCAATTCCAATGCTGATTGTGGCCCTGGTGATCTGGATGGACAATCCGGGAGCCAGTCCTGTTTTCTCGCAGAATCGGGTAGGCCGGGATGGAAAAATTTTCAAATTTTATAAGTTTCGCTCCATGGTACCTGATGCAGAAGAAAAGCTGCATGAAGTGCTGGGGCAGAATGAAATGGACGGCCCCGTTTTTAAGATCAAGAATGACCCCCGGATCACCCGGGTGGGCCGTTTGATCCGCAAAACCGGCATCGACGAACTGCCGCAGCTCATCAACATTATAAAAGGGGATATGAGCATTGTGGGGCCGCGGCCGCCGCTGCCTCGTGAGGTTGCCGCGTACACCGACTACGAAAAACAGCGGCTTTATGTGAAGCCAGGACTTACCTGTTACTGGCAGATTCAGCCCAACCGCAATGAACTGACATTTGATCAGTGGATGAACCTGGACCTCAAATACATACAGGAGCGTAACTTCTGGCTGGACTGGAAATTAATTTTTCTGACGGTTGTTGCAGTTCTCAAAATGTATGGGGAGTAAAGCGCTGACAAAGACCTTGTGATCGTTGCCGGTATGAGCTCTTCGGCGGATTTCGATTTTGCACGGTGATATGTATGGAATCTTTCCGGAAGCCTGCCCTTTTCACCTGAAAGCTGAGTTGGGAAAGTGCGCCGTATAGTATGGCTTTTCAGCCATCTATCAATCCGTGAAGCAGAAAACACGCGCACGCAAGGCATGGGAACCAGGTTGTTTTGATGGAATATTCCTCATGCGGACAATCACAATTTTCTCTTCAGCCAGGCGATCAGAATTCCGCAATAGGGTGTTTTGGGGCCGCTCTGTGCCTGATAATGTGCAAGAAGCCTTTGAAGATAGTCTTTTGATACGGTTTTCCCCGGATAGTGTCGGTTGATTTCTCGCTGCAAAGTCTGCAATGCGGCTAAACGACAGCCTTTCAAATAGTTCAAATTCAAACGTCTATTCAGATCTTCATCTACATCAGGATCTTCTGAGAAAATGGTGCCATCGGACCGGTAGGCGATGGAAGATAATGTGCTGCCATGAAAAACGTCCACTTTTTTCATGGATTGTTCTTCCAGCGGCAGACTGCCTCTCCGCGCATCACACGTTTTATCGTTGATGGACCCGGCATCCCGATTGCCCCAGCAGACGGCCAGCATATTCCGGTAATTGAGCCGTTCGGATTCATTGGAAGAGGCTTGAGGGATACAGTGTTCAATGGTTGCCCGATGCTTTCCGTAACCTGATTCAATGCGCTTCATACAATAGGCGCAAATATAGCCTTGTTCAGAAAGGAGACTTTCAATAATTTCCTGCTTCAGCACAGAAGGCATGGCAGCATAAGTTGCATGAGGAGTCAGCCGATACTGTAACAAACCTTTGGGTTCAGGACCCTTTTTGACTTCAATCATTGGCTATACCTCAAAGCTGTTCAAGATCAAGCTGTACCCGCATAGAGGTAAGCTCAGGGTCTTCGCCCAGATCGTTTTCCAGCGAACGAAGGATTTCTTCGGCTTCAGGGTACGCTTTCTGGTCAAGTGCAGCATAGAAAGATTCAAAGCGATTCATGACATCCAGCGGTCGCTCTTTTACCCGCATAATGGTGCGAAGCACACCGTTGGCATCTTTTCCGTAAGTTTCTGCCGGGGCTTGAATGGCTCGATGGTTTTCAAGCACAACAACATGTTCACGGGATACAGAGTTGATGACCTCTGGCGCATGAGTGGTCACGATGAATTGGACTTTTGGGAAGATGGAAGTCAGATCTTTCAGGATGTGCTGCTGCCAGGCAGGATGAAGATGCAGATCTGCTTCGTCAACCAAGACGATTCCGCTGGTTTCCGACAGAACTTTATCCAGAAGCTGTGGATTCAAAATGGCCATACGATATGCAATATCTGCTACAAGGCTGATGGTGCTTTTATAGCCGTCGCTCAGCTGGTTGATGCCAATACGCATCCGTTCACCATTTTCATCGGTGTAGGAAACATCCAATTCATTGGTACTAATGTTATATTGGATTTTGGCATCATCACGTCCGGTGATCTGGTTATAGCATTGCTCCATGGCAGAATAGACAGCCGATAATTCAGGAACTGCACCAAGACCATTTTCCTGGTTCTGGTACTTTTGGACAGTCATTTTGGCAAACCAATTCATCATCAGCTTGATATTGGAGGTGCCGTCCAGACTGTTGACATAGCCGTTGGTGCGTGTATTTGTCCCAAATAAATCGGACTGCTTTTCGCGATGGTAATCCCAAAGTCTTCCGGTTCCGTAATAGGCAAGAATGGGCAGAATGAGGGAAGAATCACCCTTCTGAAGCCGTTCCTGATAGGAAGTAGCAATGGAAATCAGGGCATTTGCGTCTCGAATTGTAGTCTGTCCTTTCGCGGTGTTCAAACTGCGAGACCATTCTACTGTTGCGTGGTCAATCTCGGCAGAGGCAGACACTTTGACCGGATATTGAGCCTGAACATCGCTGGTGCTTCCCATTTTGTAAGCTTTCAGATGAGCTTGAGATTTTGCGATGGAGATGCTTTTGAGACCGTCAAAAGGGGAGAACATTGTACTAACAGCAATCGCTGCACCTTCAAGTACAGTGGTTTTACCCACGCCATTGGCGCCGACGATGACAGTTAGATGAGGATGAAAGTTAATATCCAGCGTCTCAAAACATTTAAAGTTCTCCAGATGAAGACAGTTCAGATACATCAAAGTATCCTCCTCATAACAGTCTGTATGGTGTTCTCTTGGACGATTTGAGGGTTTCCAATTTTTCTATATTGTACCATGCAGAATGTAGCGGTACAAGCGAATTTTGTGTCAAAGCAACTGTCCCGGCGGATAGGGACAAAAAATACGCCAAAGATATGGCTACTCAACACAAAAAGCAAAGTGGGAAAGGTTGGGATACTTTTTTAGGAATCGGCTGTGCAGACTATAGTAGTGGGTCATATCGTATCCCATGTGATAGAGTGCAAGGAGCTTGACAAGGACCATGTGGAGATGGCGTTTGGTCATCGCAGCAATCTGCTGCACATCGTATCCTAGTTTGGTGAGGTGGTAAACTTCTTCGCTGTCAAGCATCAGATGAGAAGAAAACGCATTGGCCTCATATTCAACCAGATGTGCCGGCGAAATGAAATTCATCGAATGGGAGACCTTATCGGGGAAAAGATAGGTTTCAGCATAGCGGCTCAGTGCATAGCCGCATACCATCTGCTTGGTCTGCCTGTCCAGCGCAACATTGATAACGACCTGGTACAAATCCCATTTGAACGTAAAAAACCCGGAAATCGCGTCAAAGGGCATCTCTGTTATGTTCATCCCGACAGTCTTTGCAATGGTGCGCAGGTCTCTCGAACCGGCACTCTGGACAAGCTCATTTGCTTTCTGGTGAAGAAAAATAGAATCCATAATAAACCCCTCTTGACCATGGAGCAGAAAGCAAAGAAAACCTAGTTGTTTTCCCCGGACATTCTTTCCTGCTCTCGTTTTTGTTCACGGTATTGAAAATAGGCACGATGCATCATATACATAATGCTGTCCATATCTTCAGCAGACAGTTCTCCTGTGGCGAAAAGTTCAGATAATTCCATTGCGAGCTGTTTTGCATCTTCTCTGCCGCTTTCACCGTAGGCATCAGCAGCATGATCCTCAAAAGAAGATTCTTCGTAAAAGTAGTGGACAGGAACCTGGAAGATCTCAGACAGCTTTTTGTAAGTACTGCGATCCCGGGGATATCGTCCGTCGCGTTCATAACCGATTATGGTGCGGGGATGTACACCCAGCAGCTTGGCAAGATCAGCCTGTGTCAGTCCGACTTGTTTCCGCAATTTATGTATTTTTTCGCCAAAATTCATTCTAGTGTAACCTTTCTGCAATCCGATCGCACCATGCAATATGCAAAGTAATTGCATATAAATTTGAGTCAAAAGCGATAAAATTGAATAAACAACTTGACAGATGCTACCCTGTTGCATATAATAGTGCTACAATTTACCACTTTACTCCATTATACAGGATTGCTTTAGAGTATGCAAGGGTGAAAGTGTTTGGTTGTATGAAATGGCGTAAAAATTTAGAAATATTATACCATATTGATGAAGAATAATTTGTCAAAATATGGGGGAGGAAAAATAATTTACAGGAGGCATAGATGAAAGCAAATAAAGAGACTTGGTCAGCTGTTTCGATGCACTGTCCAAATTGCGGCAAAGAGTCACAGGCGCATAGATCTGCCAACGGGACGATTAAAAGCGCTTGTAGCGTCTGTTCTACGGTTGTGGTAAGAAGAAAAATGAGCCGCCGCCATACTCGCCTTGACCTCTATGTTTCTGGGGATGAGGTGGAATAAAAATCTGCATACTATCAAAATTAAATACGGTATGCCGACGGAATGGTTGAGATGAAACAGGCTGCGTAAATCCATCTCCAGGTCACATACTTTGACAGAACCGGTGTGTTAAACCAGACATTACATGAGAGGCCACCGGCGAGGAAGGGTTTCTGTTGCAGAACAGAGGCTCTGCCTTGCCGGGGCC
>NZ_NFKB01000093.1:0-5239 GCF_002160175.1 Faecalibacterium sp. An192 | reverse complement strand
CCGGATATTACCCGCTGCGGCTGCTGGGCCCATCTGCGCCGGAAGTTTGTAGAGGCTATGCCTGCTGCATCCAGCAATCCCAAAGGGCTTCTCACGCCGGCACAGGTTGGCCGGGATTACTGTGACCAGCTGTTTGCAGCTGAAAAGAAACTGGCGGAACTGTCGGCCGAAGAAAGACAGAAACAGCGCCTTGCGATGGAGAAACCCATGCTCAGGGCTTTTTGGTGCTGGCTGGAAGAGCTGGAGCAGCAGCCTCTGGCTGGAAATCTGAAAAAGGCTGTGCAGTACGCCCGCAAACAGCAGCCTTACATGGAGAACTACCTGCTTGACCCCAGGTGCCAGATTTCCAATAACCTTGCTGAGAACGCCATCCGTCCCTTTACTGTGGGACGCAAGAACTGGCTGTTCAGCGACACGGTAAAAGGAGCCCGGGCCAGTGCTGTGATCTATAGCCTGGTGGAAACCGCCGGTGCCAATGGTCTTTCTGAGCGGGGATACCTGCACATTGTACTGTCCAACCTTCCCTCCATGGACTTCCGCCAACATCCTGAGCTGCTCAAGGATCTGATGCCCTGGAGCGACTACATGCGCAGTTGTTTTGAACAGGAATAACCTAGGGGACCGGCTTTGGCCGGTCCTTTTCTGTTGTCAAGTACGTCCTTTCGTGAGGCGCTTACGTAAACTGTGGCAGATAGTCACTCCCGTCAAAGAGGAACCTAAGTTATCATTGTAATGGGCACTTTCATAGAAAGGTGTACTAAGAGTACACCAAAATGGGTGAAAAGGTGTACTCCCAGTCACTCCCGGAGAGGAAAAACTTCTGGTATGCTTTTGCTAGAGACCGCGCAGCACCTTGAAAACCGAATAGTTCAGCCTCCTGGTACTTCCAGACAATGATACTTCCGTAACTCGCGGCCCGGCCACAAAGAAGGCGGGGCGGCCGAAAGGCCGATGGAGCGGTGCAAGTCCGCCGCCAGAAGGTTCCCAACCCTCCCCGGGGCGTCGAGGATAAATGGGGGAGAACCCAAGATCATAAGAGGCAAAACATGATGAAATGTGATTGTTTTGTGAAATATTAAAATTGATGCTACGAAAAGGCCCTTCTCGATGGCTCGTAAGTGTAGGGATCTTTTCTCCGGACCGAAGAAAGAGAAAATTCCAAGGGGTGTCTCCAAAGATAAACGGTTCCCAGGGGGTCTACGAGATCCCCCTAAGGGGTACTACGAGTCACTCCCAAAGAGGAAAACCTTCTGGTATGCTTTTACCAGAGACCAGCACAGCACCTTGAAAACCGAATAGTTCAGCCTCCTGGTACTTCCAGATAATGATACTTCCGTAACTCGCGGCCCGGCCGTGAAGAAGGCGGGGCGGCCGAAAGGCCGATGGAGCGGTGCAAATCCGCCGCCAGAAGGTTCCCAACCCTCCCCGGGGCGTCGAGGACAAATGGGGGAGAATAAAACACAGCGAAATGTGATTGTTTTGTGAAATCTGAAAATTGAGGTTGAAAAAAGGCCGTTCTCGATGGCTCGTAAGTGTAAGGATCTTTTCTCCGGAGCGGAGAAAGAGAAATTACAAGGGGTATCTCCAAGATAAACGGACCCCAGGGGGGACTACGAGTACCCCCTTAAGGGCCCTAAGGGGGTACTACCAGTCACTCCCCTAAACCAAGTTCATGCATTACACTTATAGTAGAAAGGTCCCCAGGGTGATCTACAAGACCCCCTAAGGTGTACTAAGAGTACACCAAAATGGGTGAAAAGGTGTACTCCCAGTCACTCCCGGAACGGAAAAGCCTCTGGTATGCTTTTACCAGAGACCACGCAGCACCTTGAAAACCGAATAGCTCAACCTCCTGGTACTTCCAGACAATGATACTTCCGTAACTCGCGGCCCGGCCACAAAGAAGGCGGGGCGGCCGAAAGGCCGATGGAGCGGTGCAAATCCGCCGCCAGAAGGTTCCCAACCCGCCCCGGGGTGTCGAGGACAAATGGGGGAGGAACCCGGAAAACCAATTTCAAACCACTGGCCGGAATGGAAAGTTCCAGGGCAGTTGGCCTTAAAGTCAGACTGAAATGGAATTCACACCCGATAAAAGAGAGGAGGCGAAAGCAGATGCTGCAGAATTTGCGCATTGACCCGGAGTTTGCAAGCAAAATTCCTTCCCTTCGGGAGGAAGAGCTGAAACAGCTGGAGGAAAACATTCTGGCTGATGGTGTGGTTATCAACCCGCTGATCGTCTGGAACGGCGTCATCGTGGATGGACACAATCGTTACCGTATCCTTCGGCAGCACCCGGAAATTCAGTTCACCACCTATGAGAAGGCGTTTTCCGACCGGTACGCAGCCATCGCCTGGATCTGCAGGAACCAGCTGGGACGGCGAAATCTGACGCCTCAGCAGTTCAAATATTTGATGGGTCAGCAATACGGAGCTGAGAAAGCCTCTCATGGCGGAGATCGAAAAAGTGACCAGCAAAAATCAAGTGGTCAAAATGACCACTTGATCGAAAAAGAAAAGACTCGGCAGCGGATCGCCAATGAAAACCATGTGAGTGAGAGCTTTGTTCGACGGTCGGAATATTTTGCTCAAGGTGTAGACGCCGCTGAAGAAGTTGAGCCCGGCATCAAACAAGAAATCCTGACCGGCAGCATCAAGCCCACAGAGAAGGCCGTGGCAGCCATCGCCAAAACCCCGCCGGAGGAAAGGCCCGCTCTGGTTCAGCAGCTCCGGCAGACCAAAGAACCCGAAAAGCCCCAAGAGAAGCCCCAGGAAAAGCCGAAACGTAAGCGCAGCGTTGCAGAAACCCTGCAAGCCATCCGGGAAGCGTCGGAAAAGATGCTCCAGCCCACCGGAGAGATGAACGAGGAGGACATTTTCGCCGAGATGGAAGATGCTCTGGACACCCTGATCTTCCGCTGGAACACCTGTTTGCAGAACAACCCGACACTCTGTCTCTCGGGGCTGGAGGGCATCCGCCGGATCGGGGAACAGGGTATAGACTTTATTAAAAATTTTGAACAATCCATCCGGAAAGCCAACGCCGGATGATTTGAAACATTCCGATCGACATCCTCAACGAAACCAAGCGTATGTGATAAGATGGAGGTGCCAGAATCAAGAACAACAAGATTGATGAACGCTATGCAGCGGTTGCCCTGATCGAAATTCTGATGAAGAAAGGTCTGGTCAACCCGGAGACCTACGCCAACGTGGTTCGCAATACAAGCAAAGCCCCTGCCAAGGGGCACAGCATTTAAGAAATAAGGAGGGCGGCATTATGATGCGGGACGATTACAACTATCGCTTTAAGCTGACGGACTACACCCAGCTGGACCGGAACCGGAAGCGGAAGGTGGCCGTCTATGGTCGGGTATCCACCGAGCACGAGGCGCAGATTGCTGCCCTGGAAAACCAGATGCAGTGGTATGACGATCAGGCGCGGTATCATCCCAACTGGGAGATTCAGGACCGGTATATAGACGAGGGCATTACCGGTACCCAGGCCAAGAAAAGGCCCTCCTTTCTGCGGATGATTGACGACGCCCGGCAGGGCAAGTTCGATCTGATTGTAACCCGTGAGGTCTGCCGGTTCGCCCGGAACGTGGTGGACACTCTGGTCATCACCCGGGAGCTGAAAGGCATCGGGGTGGAAGTCTACTTCATCGAGGACAACATCTGGACCATGGATGGCGACGGCGAACTTCGCCTCTCCCTGATGGCCACCCTGGCCCAGGAGGAGAGCCGCAAGACCTCTGAGCGGGTGCGGGCGGGCCAGAAGGTGAGCCGGGAGAAAGGGGTGCTGTACGGCAACGGCAATATTCTGGGCTACGACCGGGTTGGAGATACTTATCAAATCAACGAGGAGCAGGCCGAGACGGTGCGGATGATCTTCGACCTGTATCTGCAGGGGAAGGGCTCTTTGCAGATTGCCAACGAGCTGAACGCCCGCCACCGGAAAAGCGCCATGGGGCTGGTGAAGTGGTGTGCATCCAGCGTGGTGCGGGTGCTGAAAAATGCAACCTACACCGGTACCAAGTGCTACAACAAATCTCGAAACAACAACTATCTGGACCAGCACCGGGTGCTGAATCTGGATGCCTCCACCTATTTGTATCAGGAAGGGGACTTCCCGGCCATTGTCTCCAAGGAGATTTGGAACAAGGCCCAGAGCATCCGAATCAACCGGCGAAAAGCGGTGGCCCTGCGGGACGGCAAGGTAACCATCAGCAACCGGACTTCCGAGGACATCTGGGTCAACAAGCTGCGGTGCAGCTGCGGCTACGCCTGCCGCCGGGACAAGTGGCACGTCCGGAAGGACGGCAGCATTTCCTACGGGTACCAGTGCTACAACCGTATCAACAACGGCTCCAAACAGAAGCGGGAGGAGATGGGCCTGGACAGCGAGGGCTACTGCGGGATTCGGATGTACGGGGACTGGAAGCTGGAGATGATGGCCGAGACCCTCTTTGAGCAGCTGCTGGGGGACAAGCACCAGATCATCCAGACCGCTCTGGAACTGCTGAAAAAATACTACAGGGAGACCAGCCGGAAAGACCAGCAGGGGAACAGTGAGCGGAAGATCCAGCTGGAGCGGATTGACACCCGGCTGCGGAACCTGACCGTTATGCGGGCGGACGGGGAAATCGGAAAGGAGGAATACCAGCAGCTGCGGGATCAGCTGGAAGCTGAGAGAAGCCGCCTGGAGGAAGAACAGAAAAAGGCCGAGTCGGTGGAGTGCCGGGAGGCCATGGACCTGGACCAGATTCAGCAGGCGCTGGAAGAACTGGTCCACCTGAAAGGGAAGGGGGTCAGCCGGGAGCTGGTGGACCAGATCGTCTACCGGGTGACGCCGGTGTCCGAGACTCACTTCGAGTGGTACCTCCATTTGGGCCCCGGAACCGATGCCCAGGTGGGCCTTCTGGTGGAAGGTAAAAAGGGAAACTGTGTGCCCTCGGTGAACGGTATCAGGGAGTTCTTAAACCCTGGTGAAGTGAAAACAGACGTGGCTGCGAATCAAATTTTAGGCTCCCTGCCGACAGAGCAGCTACACAGGCTGCCATCAGGATCCCCAGCAAGTATTGTCCGGTTCCGGCGTAAGGCTGCATAAAGTTTAAAGAGTGCCCCTCCTGTCTGAACCGCTCCAGTAAAAGTAGACAGTGAAAAAAGAAGGCCTCCTGTGGTAGAATAAAACTACTACAGGAGGTCTTTGCTATGCCCAGAAAATACAGCCACATTCAGG
>NZ_NFKB01000092.1:0-5626 GCF_002160175.1 Faecalibacterium sp. An192 | reverse complement strand
CCAAACGAAAGCAGGAGTGGCTCCGCTAACGCTCCGCCACTCCTGCTGAATCCTAATCTCCTACACTTGGGGCTTTTTTGTACTGTCCACACAATTTGGACCGGTTCAAAATTCTCCGGGGCGTTTGTCTTTTTATAGCCTATACAAGTCAAGAAAGAAGGTGTCTTATGTGACTTTGCTATTTGTTATGCCGAAAAATTATTCTCAGGTATTTGCTTGGTCTAGATCTTTTCAATTTCTCGGCATAACTCTTTTTTCGGCATATGACCCCAAATGCCGAATTCGGCATTTGGGGTCTACGTCCACCACCAGCACCTTTTTGCCCTCCATGGCAAGGCCGATCCCCAGATTTTCGCAGGTCGTGGTCTTGCCGGTGCCGCCTTTCTGGTTGGTTATGGCGATTACGGTTGCTTTTTGCTGCACCAAAATCACCTTCCTTTTTGAAATCAAAAGCTAGAAATTTCAGTTTCATGTATAATGGACAAAACACTTTATTGCAACTACGTCAAAAATATTGTGAACGCTCAAGTGTTTTGTTATAATATTTTAAATAACCTTTGTATCTCAATTTTACCATATACCAGTTTCCCGCAAAACAAAGGAGATTCTCATGTATCTGCAAGCGTTACGCATCCAAAATTTTCGTTGCTTTAGCACCTCTGAAATTTTTGAATTTAATAAAGGTCTAAATGTCCTCGTAGGAGAAAACGACTCCGGCAAAACTGCCATTATAGATGCCATAAGAATTGCCATGGGCACTACAGACCAAGGTTGGTATCATGTTGCTCTAACAGACTTCTATAATGAAGATAAGAATCTTGAAATTTCAATTGTATTAAAATTTGCCGATCTAAGTTTAGATGAACAAGCTTCGTTTTTAGAATGTTTAACATTTAAAGACGGCAAATCTTATCTGTATGTTTACTGGCGTTGTAAGTACCTTCTCAACTTTAATCCACCTCGAATTTTTATAAATGTAACAACAGGGTATGACGGAGAAGGTCCATCAATTTCACCTGAAGCACGTGAACTGTTACGAGTTACCTATTTACGCCCTTTGCGTGATGCCTACACAAATATGCAATCTGGGAGAAACTCTCGACTTTCTCAAATCATTCACGGTATCCCCCATATCGATGATGGAATTCATACATACAGTCAGGATACTAAATTAGATGATCTTTCAATTTCCGGAATTGCTAGCCTTTCAGATTACTTACTTGCTAACAATGCCAAATTACAACAAGCCAACAATGATATTGCATCTATCATGAACTCTAAAATGCTTCTCAAAGGTGATAATGTACAAACCGCTTTTACTGTCACCGGAGCAAATATCTCCGAAGAAAAGAGATTATCCTCATTGCTGGAAAAGCTTGATTTAACTGCTCATAGCAATGGAACAGTTGGCAAAATAGGATTAGGAACTAGTAATGTTCTTAGTATGGCTTGTGAACTTCTACTAAATCACCAGGAGGGAAGTTCGTTCCTTTTAATCGAGGAACCAGAAGCACATATTCATGCTCAACGTCAAATTAGACTAATGCAATCTCTTCAAGAAACAGCAGAAAAATCTGGTAGTAACCAGCAAATTATTATTACTACACATTCGCCATTAATGGCTTCTGTTGTAAAGCTTGAAAATATATCTATTATCAAAAATACAAAGATGTTCTCTTTGCGTCCTGAAAAAACAAATCTTGCTTCTGACGACTATAAATATTTAGAGCGTTATCTTGATGCAACAAAGGCAAATCTCTTTTTCGCAAAAGCTATTATGATTGTTGAAGGACCTGCAGAGGAACTACTAATCCCTACCATTGCCAAATTGATGAATCGAGATTTTGCCCAGTATGGTGTTTCAATCATAAATGCTCGTGGAATTGGATTAAATCGATTTGCTCGTATTTTCCAACGTGCAAATCCTACAGAATCATTAGGCATAAATGTCGCATGCGTCACAGATCGGGATATTATGCCCGATTGTGCTCCAGAAATATGCATAGATTTAAAATACAAAGATACTCCACTACCTAACATAAGTGATAGAAAATGGCGTGTCGAATCAGATTATCCAAATGAAGAACAAAAGCAAGCATATTTAGATGGTATAAAAAATCGAGCTTCTGGTCAATCTGTAAAAACATTTATTGCAGACCATTGGACTTTTGAGTATGATCTTGCATATAGCGGTTTGAATCAAGAGTTACTAGATGCCATTATCAGTTTACAATATTCGGAACCAAATCGCAAAACAAAAAAGCAAGCATTACTTGACGAGTGCAAAGATTTCGAAGCCTTATATGGCATAGAGGGCATGGCTTCTTGCTTGTATCGTTCATTTTACAAGAAAAATGTATCTAAAGCATCAGGTGCACAAGAGCTTTCATTTATTCTTGAGAATAAATATACAAACACACCGGAGGTTTTCATCAGTAAATTGCCTCCATATATTAAAGACGCAATCTATTATGTGACAGAAGGAGCCTCCTAACATGTCAATTAGTATATTATCGAATCTGGTAATAACAGATCAAGATATCGACGAAATTGAAAAGCTTCTCGGGAATGTCAAATTTGATGATCAACGACGTGAGATTATTAAATGTATGGACACAAAAGATATTCAGGCGTTTCCTGGTAGCGGCAAAACTACTGTTTTGATTTCCAAATTAGCAATTTTAGCAAAAAAATGGCCTTATTCTAATAAAGGCATTTGCGTATTATCACATACAAATGCAGCCCGTGATGAAATCGAACTGCGTCTCGGACATACCAATATTGGAAAGGCATTATTATCATATCCTCATTTCATTGGAACCTTTCATTCTTTTTTTGACGCCTTTATCGGTTTGCCATGGTTGAGATCAAGTCATTACCCGGTCAAAGTCATAGATAAAGAAATTGTGTTAAAACGGCGATTCTCCCGGCTGAAAAGAGGAACACAATACTACTTTGAGCATCACAAACTATCGCAGGACGCTTGTGAATCCACTTCGTTTCCTATTCAGCTTAACATAAAGTGTGGTAATCAATCTGATTCATATAGAGATCTATATAGTTGTATAGAGCAGTCGTTTTCTGATGGATACTTTACTTTCAATGAAATGTTATATATTTCTCGGTATGCACTGCAGAAGCAAAAAGATTCGCTACCACAAGCAATTCAAACTAGATTTCCACTGTTACTTATAGATGAAGCACAAGATACACTCCAGATACAATGGGAATTACTTAACACAGCGTTTTCTGACAACTGTAAAACTATAAGACAAGCTTTTGGAGACCAAAACCAAGCAATTTACCAATCATACCTAACCAATAATTCTATAACTTACTTTCCACAGGGTGAATATCTGTCTATTTCTAATAGTCATCGCTTTGGAAGAGGAATTTCTCATCTTGTTTCTCCACTTGAGATTGGATGTAGAGAGGAAATTCAAGGGGATTATAGCAAATTCAGCAGATTAGACCATAGTCATACAATATTCTTATTTGAGAATCCATCAGCAGTTCTTCCATCATATGGAGAATACTTATTGTCTGTTTTTTCAGATCAAGAATTATCTTTGGGACTTGATTGTTATGCTATCGGGATGGTTCACAACAAAGAAATCGATCAAAAAAATGCTTCTCACTTCCCAGAAGAGATAAGAGATTATTGGCCCCGATATGACCCTTGCGCTTCTAGTGCAACATACAAGCCAAAGTATTTTATTGAATATTTCCGCCGAGGAATTCAACTATCCACCGGTCAGTATAATGCTTTTGTTTTGGTTGAATGTATTTCCGAAGGTTTACGAAAATATTTAGTTTTTACCGGAAATTCTATTTCCACCTCTGGTTACGCTTTTCATGCATTAATACAGTACATTCCTCAAAACCTAAGAACAGTATTCCGACATGAAATGTTATCATTAACTCAACATTCAATTAAAACGCAAAGTGATTGGAACAATGTCATTGAGATCGTCAAAAATATCATACGCCAGTATTTATATACTACTGTCCAATCTACAAAGTATTTTGAATGGATAGATGATAAAGGAGCATTCTCTTCTGTCAGCTCTAAAAATAACACCGACAAAAACATCTACTCTTATGCGGATCCCAAAACAGGAAGAAGCGTTAACATTCATCTTTCTAGCATTCATGCCGTAAAAGGGCGAACTCATTTAGCTACACTTGTTCTTGATACGTTTTGGTATAAGCGGAATATGGAAGCTATTTTGCCCTGGATGTATTGTCAACCCAATAAAAAAGACCCTAAAAACAACCCTAAAAGGGTAAAATGTGCTTACGTAGGTCTGACCCGTGCAAGAGCATTAATATGCGTAGCTATTCCGAAAAGCTCCGTGTCTGAGAATCAACGCGAGCTTTTGATTAATATGGGCTGGCGAATTCAGGAAATCTAATAATTTGCACTATTTTAGATTTTCTAGACTTGCTTTCTAACTAAATTACGCTTGCTTTTGGGCTAAATCATCACCCCCTTCCTCGCCGGCAGATGCCGGTTACTTTGCGTTCAGGTCGTGCTGCAC
This sequence comes from Faecalibacterium sp. An192, assembly GCF_002160175.1. Taxonomy (NCBI): domain Bacteria; kingdom Bacillati; phylum Bacillota; class Clostridia; order Eubacteriales; family Oscillospiraceae; genus Faecalibacterium; species Faecalibacterium sp. An192. The sequence goes on along the minus strand of NZ_NFKB01000092.1, from coordinate 1,085 downwards.
CCGGGCCGCGTAGCTGCTATGCATGGTCATGGGTACATTGTAGAGCGAGGCCAGCAGATACTGCCGCATATTCCGCACCTGGGTGGTGTTTTCTTTCAGGCACATCAGGACAAAACGGATATGGTCGCTGTTCAGCTTCATCAACTGGCCTTTCACCACCTCATAGGGCTTGTCATCTCCGGCAATACGGATCATCTTCCGATGGCTGCACACGGTATCCACCAGCAGCTCCTGCATCTCCCGCAGCATATCCTCATCTTCGGGGTTGGCCTCCATCAGAGCATCGAGGCCCAGCCCCTGAGAAAAATAATCCTGATACAGGGCGCGGTCATCTTTCCCTTCAGATTCCATTCCGGCCTCTGCGCCGGAAAAGAAGGGATCAGTATCACTCAAGTCAGTATAATTCTGATTATTCTTAATTCCTCGTGATTTTAACGGCTCTAGAGTCGCGGTTTTCACGGCTCTTGAATCGTTGTTTTCACGATTCTGGTCTCGTGGTTCTGACGGATCAGAAACAAAGTTTTTCACATAGATCAAATTTGGTTTTCCAAGACCGCGGCGCTTCCGCTCGATCAGTCCGCAGCCTTCCAATTCTTTCATCAGTTTGGTAGCCTTGTTGTCGGCACAGTAAAGGGAGGTCATGATTTCCTCTGTGGTGAAGATGATGTACACTCGGCCAGCATCATCCAGCCAGCCATTCTTGGTTGAAAGCCCCATCCGGTCCAGCATCAGTCCGTACAGAATCTTGGCCTCTGCCGAGATTCCACGGAATCTGGTGTCCACAAAGAGCGCTTTGGGCAATCGGTAGAAGGAAAAAAGATCGGCTTGTCCGCCGTAAAAGAAATCCAGCATCACTTTTCCTTTCTCTATGAAATGAGGCACAAAAAGAGCACCCTGGTTCCAACATGAATCAAGGTGCTCTTTTCAATTGAATTCAATTTGTACCGAAACAAAGTAAGCGCTCCATAATCGTAAGGTAAGCGCCTCACGAAACGGCGTACTTGCTAAACCCAGTCTCACAGTGAGAGAATTATTCCATGTAGTGGGCGTGTATTTTTGAGACCACTCTCAAAAATACACGCCCT
>NZ_NFKB01000091.1:0-5917 GCF_002160175.1 Faecalibacterium sp. An192 | reverse complement strand
TTCTCGTGTTCCTGAATGTGGCTGTATTTTCTGGGCATAGCAAAGACCTCCTGTAGTAGTTTTATTCTACCACAGGAGGCCTTCTTTTTTCACTGTCTACTTTTACTGGGGCGGTTCACTACACGAGGGTCTTTTTATTCATGTCTACTAATTCTGGGGCAGTTCACCTGCCCCTGTGTCCGGCGGTTTTTATCTTCTTGTGCGGCGGCAATACCCGCAGGCAAAACAAAAGGCGATCTCATTTCTGAGATCGCCTTGGTGCGGATAAGAGGACTTGAACCTCCACCGAGTTGCCCCGATTAGAACCTGAATCTAACGCGTCTGCCAATTCCGCCATATCCGCTTATTTTGTTTTTGTCCAGCCGTCTGGCTGAGGACGTGAGTTATTATACCACAACCAGCGGGATTGTCAAGTACTTTTTTCAAGGATTTTTATTTTTGCCAAAAAAGCCTCCGCCGGGCAGGCGGAGGCCGCAGGAATACGCTCAAAACCAGTTACCGGTCCTCGGGCGGGACGTCGTCCAGGCTGCCCTTGCCCGGCTCTGCGCCGGTCCAGCCAAGACGCTTGGCGTCGGGGGACGCATCCCCTTCCCGCAGAGCGGTGTCGTAGGCGTCGGTGCCATAATATGCGCTGGCGGGGCCCAGCTCCAGCCAGAAATCCTCCGGCTCCGGCAGGCTCATCATCTTGTCCTGGTCCGGGACGGAACGGTCGATGGAATCGCTCATGCTTTTGAAACCTCCTTGTGGGTTGGACTGCATACAGTCTGCCCGCCCGGTGTATACTTTATACGCAATCTGCATCCGGCCTCTGCGGGCCGGCATTATCCCAAACCATTCCAAGGAGGCTGCCTCAATGGAAACCAAAGGCTGGAAAAGTTTCTGGACCTCGCTGTGGGTCACCCTGCTGGTCCTGCTGCCGCTGGTGGCGGCCACAATCCTCTTTGCACAGTACCAGTCCGCCCAGCGGGTCCGGGCATCCGAGAGCCAGAGCGGCGTGCCGGTGCTGCTACCCCGGGAGGAAAACCACCTGACCCTTTTAACCTGTGTCGCCGGGGAGGACCCGGCCTTTCTTCTTCTCTATCTGAATGCGGACCAGAACTGCATCCATCTGATGGCAGTTCCGGGCCAGCTGGCCGTCCCCTTCAGCGACGGGGAGGCCACTCTGGCCGCCTGCTACAATGCCGCCGGGCCCGCCCGCTGTCTGCAGGGCCTGCGGGAAGTGCTGGACCTGCCGGAGGATGCCCACTATCTGGCCGCCACCCTCGACACCCTCGTCTCCCTCTGCGACAGCTACGGCAATCTGCGGGTGGGATTTTCGGGCGCTCTGACCGCCAGCGAGCTGGAACGCTTTGAGCAGGCCGGCGTCGGCGACTGGAGCGCCGCTGCCGCCCACGCCTTCCTCACCGAGCTGTCCCAGACGCTGGCCCCCGAAACGGTGGCCGGAGCCCGGGCCGCCGTCTGGGACGCCTTTTTCCGCCAGAACCTGGACGTCCTGCCGGCTTCCCTGCCCGAAGCCCTGCGCCAGTCCAGCGGTTCCCTCCTCACCGATCTGACCGCCGGGGACCTGCTGACCCTGGAGGACACGCTGGAACTGCTGGCCAACAACCAGGCCGAGGTGGCCAGCAGCGCCCTGCCGGGGGAGCTGGACCGCCGCACCGGCCTGTATCATCTGGACGACTCCTCCCAGGCCGCTGTACAGGCCTTCTTCAACGTCTCGGCCAGCGAGGAACAGAGCCCGTCCTCCAGCGCGCCATATCCCAGCACCAGCGTACCGGAGGGGCAGGAAGAAGAATCCGCCATGTAATAGCTGCTGAGTGCTGCCAGCCGGATGCCGGCCTGCCGGGCGGCCTCGGCCAGCACCGTATCCGGCGGCACCGGCCCGGTAAACTGGGCCAGCAGGTGAAGCCCGGTATGAAGCCCCGACAGCCGCACCGCCGGGCCAAACGCCTCGGCAAGGGCCTGGGCCAGGGCGTTGCGCCGGGCCTTATAGGCCACCCGGCTGCGGGCCAGATGGCGGGTGAAATAGCCCTCCCCAATGAACCGGGCCAGCGTCTGCTGCTCAAACCGGCTGACGGTGCCCGAATAGAGGGCGTAGCGCTTTTCCCAGGCCGGCAGCAGATGCTGGGGCAGCACCATATAGGCGATACGGATGCCGGGAGCCAGGCTGCGGGCCACCGTGGAGAGATAAATCACCGGGCCGTCCGCCCCCGCCATCCCCTGCAGGCTGGGCAGGGGCCGGGTGTCGAAGCGGAATTCCGAGTCGTAGTCGTCCTCAATGATATACCGCTGGCCGGGGCGCGCAGCGGCCCAGCCCAGCAGTTCGGCCCGCCGGGGGGCCGGCATGGTCACCCCGGTGGGGAACTGATGGCTGGGGGTCACATAGCAGACCGCCGCGTCGGAGGCCGCCAGAGCCGTCACCGACAGTCCCCCTTCGTCCACCGGCAGAAACCGGCAGCTGTGGCCGCTGTTTTCCAGCACCCGGCGGGCCCGGGGATAGCCGGGGTTTTCCACCGCCGCCGGCCCCGTCAGCAGAGGCGCCAGCAGGCTGAGAAGGTATTCCATGCCCGCGCCCACCACAATCTGGTCCGGCGTGCAGCGCACCCCCCGGTATTCCGCCAGATATTCGGTCAAGGCCTGCCGCAGCTGCACATCCCCCTTGGGATCGCCCCGGGCCAGCAGGTCCGGCGAGGTATACAGCAGCTCTTTCTGGAGCCGCGCCCAGGTACGGAATGGAAACAGCCCGGTATCCACGCCGCTGGTGGACAGATCGTACCGCACCGGCTGCCCGTCTGCAGGGATTTCGCCGGCCTTTGCCGCCGTCTCCGGCGGCTCGCCCGTTCCGCCGGGATTCTTTTCCCCCGGCAGGGACGGGTATTCCTGTACATAAAAGCCGCTGCGGGGCCGGCTGGCCAGATAGCCCTCCGCCGCCAGCAGCTGATAGGCCCCATCCACCGTATTCACCGATACCGACAGCGCCTCGGCCAGGCTGCGCTTGCCCGGCATCCGGGTCCCCGCCGGAAGCTGTCCGGCCCGAATCTCAGCCACCAGGCTCCGGTACAGCTGCTCATACAGCGGCACCTGAGAAGCCGGGTCCAAAGCTGTGGTCAAATGCAGCATTCTGATTCCCTCCCCTTCAAACTGATACCATAAAAAAGTTGTATTCTGGGTATTTTCATGGAGCCAGTTTTGATTATAATAGGAGCATACCTGCACAGGGCCCGGTTGTCAAGGGCCGGGACGTAAAACTTTTTTGGGAGGGATCGTCATGTCATCCACCGCGATGTGGCTTTTGCTGGCCGTCGTCGTCATTGTGATTCTGTTCGCCAGCGCGCTGTACAAGCGCAGCTTTACCCCGCACGAGCTAGCTCTCACCGGCGTCATGGCCGCGCTGAGCTTCGCCGCTTATCTGTTCTTCCGGGTGCCTTTTTACGGGGGCTCGTCCTTCCATCTGGGCAACACCTTCACCGCTCTGGCCGCCCTGCTGATGGACGGCGTCTCGGGCGGTCTGGCCGGCGCCATCGGCCTGGCTCTGGCCGACATTCTGGCCGGTGACCCGGGCTATGCCATCACCACCTTTGTGCTGAAATTCATCATCGGCGTGGTGTGCGGCGTAGTGGCCCACCGCCTGTGCCGCATCGACAACGCCGACACCACCCGCCGCCTGTCCTATGTGGTGCGGGTGACGGTGTCGGCCGCATCGGGCCTGCTGGTCAACGTCATCACCGACCCCCTGCTGGGCTACTTCCGCAATGTCTACATTTTCGGCCAGGAATACACCGCCGCCCAGGCGCTGGCCGCTGTGGCCGGCGGCGTCACCCTGGTGAACAGCCTGGTGTCCACCGTCTGCGTGGTGCTGCTGTATCTGGCCGTCAAGCCCGCTCTGGACCGGGCCGGCCTGCTGCCCAAGCACCCCTCCAAGGAGGAAAGCCGGCTCCATCAGGCCAAAAACGCCTGATCTGCCCTCATAGCTTTCCCCCGCGCATCATACAAATAAAAGGAGCTGTACCGCTCGGGTACGGCTCCTCTTTTTTGTCTGGGGGTGAAAAAATGCTCACCGCGGTCAACGAACTGGTGTGGGGACCGGCCGGGGTCGGCCTGCTGGCCGCTGCCGGGCTCTGGCTGACCCTCCGCACCGGATGGTTTCAGCTGGTCCACCTGAAACTCTGGCTAGGGAAAACCCTGGGAGCCATCCTGACCCGCCAGCCCGAGCTGGCCCAGGAGGGCGAGGGCAGCATCAGCCCGCTGCAGAGTCTGTGCACCGCGCTGGGGGCCACCATCGGCACCGGAAGCATCGTAGGGGTGGCGGTGGCCCTCATCAGCGGCGGGCCGGGGGCCATTTTCTGGATGTGGGTCATGGCCTTTTTCGGGATGATGACCTCCTACGCCGAAAACCTGCTGGGCCTGCGGTACCGTCAGCAGCAGGACGGCCTGTGGCACGGCGGGCCCATGTATTACCTGACGCTGGGCCTGGGGGCCCGGCCCGGCTGCAAAACTATGGGCCGGGTGCTGGCGGGGCTGTTTGCCCTGCTGTGCGTGCTGGCCTCCTTCGGCATCGGCAACCTGAGCCAGGCCAACGCCATCGCCGCCAGCCTGGAAACCGTCTTTCACCTGCCGCCTCTGGTCACCGGCATGGTTCTGGCCGGCGTCACCGGACTGATTCTCTGGCGGGGGATGCGCGGGGTGGCGTCCGCCGCAGAAAAGCTGGTGCCCTTTATGGCTGTTTTTTACCTGCTGGGCGCGCTGGCTGTGATTGTCACCCATGCCTCCGCCCTTCCGGCGGCGCTGGGGGCCATCCTGAAAGGAGCTTTTGGGCTGCAGGCCGCCGGAGGCGGGATCGTCGGCTACGGCGCCGCGGCGGCGGTGCGCTGGGGTTTCATGCGGGGCAGTTTTTCCAGCGAGGCGGGTCTGGGTTCCTCCGCCATCGCCAGCGGGTCCGCCTCCACCCGTGAACCGGTTCAGCAGGGCATGTGGGGAATTTTTCAGGTTTTTGTGTCCACTTTCCTGGTCTGCACCATGACGGCGCTGGCCATGCTCACCTCAGGTCTTGTGGACCTGCGCACCGGCCAGATGCTCACCCTCTCCCCTGCCCCGGATCTGGCCGGAGAGGCTTTTTCCTCCACCTTCGGCGCGCTGGGGCCGGCCTTCATTGCGGGGGCGGTCTTGCTGTTCGCCTGGTCCTCCATGCTGGGTTGGAGCCAGTACGGCGCCGAGTGCTGGTCCTATCTCTTTGGCCCGGGGTCACTGTTCGCCTACCGGCTGGCCTTTCTGGCCCTCATCGCCGCCGGAGCCAATGTGGAATTCAGCTCGGCCTGGAGTCTGTCGGACACCTTCAACGGCCTGATGATGCTGCCCAACCTGGTGGGCCTAATGGGCCTTTCGGGCGAAGTGGCCCGGGAGACCCGGGGGTATTTATTCAGGCACACGCGGAAATAAGCGGGGGTTTTCGGCTTTTTCGAGAAAAAGCCTGGCAAAAAGCTTTTTAGACCAGCGCCCGCCTGCGCGGGCGCTGCAACTTTCATTCAAGGGCGCAAAAAGGGCCGGGCCCCGAAACCAGGGCCCGGCCTTTTACAAAGCGGGGTATGAATCTTTTACTGGGGCTGCTTGCCGATGTAGGCCAGGATGCCGCCGTCCACATACAGAATGTGGCCGTTAATGAAGTTGGAAGCATCCGAAGCCAGGAAGACAGCGGGTCCGCCCAGATCCTCAGCCTCACCCCAGCGGCCGGCCGGGGTCTTGGCGATGATGAACTGGTCGAAGGGATGACGGCTGCCATCGGGCTGGATCTCACGCAGGGGTGCAGTCTGCGGGGTGGCGATGTAGCCGGGTCCGATGCCGTTGCACTGGATGTTGTAAGCGCCGTACTCGGAGGCAATGTTCTTGGTCAGCATCTTCAGGCCGCCCTTGGCTGCTGCATAGG
>NZ_NFKB01000090.1:0-6229 GCF_002160175.1 Faecalibacterium sp. An192 | reverse complement strand
AGCCCGGCTCGGGCACTCGAACCATTTTTGAAGACGCCTTGCGCCGCCACAACCGCACCCTGAATCGCTTTTCCAAAACAACAACCATCAGCGATTTTTCTACCATCAAGTCTCTGGTTGCGGATGGTCTGGGGATCTCGTTTCTATACGAGGCAGCAGTATCCAAAGAATTGGATTCCGGGGTGCTGGCCCGGTTTGATCTGGCGGAAACGCCTATGAGCGGAGCTTTCTACTTTGTGTGCCTAAAAGAGAACCTGTTTGCCGCCGATTGGATTCACTGGATGGAATGAGCTCCTGCTTTGGGGTGCAATCTTCTATAGCATCGAATGTTTCGATGCTATAGAAGATCAAGTTTCACCGAATACCCGTTCAATCCATCGTTCGCAGGATTGCGCAAATGTTCGGAAAATCCATCTTCCGCCGCATCATCCAATCCCTCAGGGCGGTTTCGCTTTTGTGGTCGTCTGCTCTCATTATGAAAATCGATGTATTGACGCAGCCATGAATTTTTGCTACAATACCAATCGTTAGGCTGAGCTAACCATGTTGTGGTTAGCTTATTATTACGGTCAAAAGTTAGCTTTAGCTAACAGTGTGAGGTTTGAAGTGATGATCAATAAACGGCTGATGCACATCATGGGCAAGAGCAAAAAATATGTGTCGGCACAGGTGTTTTTCCAGTGGATTTCTTTGCTTTGCAACATTGTATTGATGTTTGGAATTTCCCTTTTTCTAAGTCAGCTTTCCGCCGGGGCCGACCTGGCGGTATGGAAAAACTCGATTTGGGTCCTGCTGTCTGCCTTGGCCATACGGTACGCATGCACATCTCTGGCAAGCCGGGTAAGTCACCACGCCGCGCAGCAGGTAAAGCAACTGCTGCGCACCATGATTTATGAGAAACTACTGCGCCTGGGCCTGGCGTATCAGCAAAAAGCCCGAACCTCTGAGGTAGTTCAGCTGGCGGTAGAAGGTGTAGATCAGTTGGAGGTGTATTTCGGGTCCTATCTGCCTCAGCTGTGCTACTCGATTCTTGCGCCTTTAACCCTGTTTGCGGTTTTGAGTTTTGTTAGTCTGCCCTGTGCGGTTCTTTTATTTCTCTGCGTCCCCCTGATCCCCATGACCATTGTGGCAGTACAGCGTTTTGCCAAGAAACTCCTGGGGAAATACTGGGGCGAATACACCTCCCTGGGCGATTCGTTTTTGGAAAACCTGCAGGGGCTTACAACTCTTAAAATTTATCAAGCGGACGACCACCAACATCAGAAGATGAACGAGCAGTCTGAACGCTTCCGCAAAATTACCATGAAAGTTCTTTCCATGCAGTTGAACTCCATCATTGTCATGGATCTTATCGCCTACGGCGGTGCTGCACTGGGTATGATTCTGGCAGTATGGCAGTTCCATGCCGGGAGACTATCCCTGTTCGGAGCGCTGTTGGTCATCCTCCTGGCAGCCGAATTTTTCCTGCCCATGCGCCTATTGGGTTCCTATTTTCACATCGCCATGAACGGCATGGCGGCAGCAGATAAACTCTTTGCTCTGCTGGATCTCCCCGATGCGCAGACTGGAACCCATGCCTTCCCCAAAGATTGTACCGTAGTTTGCAAAGGTCTGCGGTTTGGCTATGAGTCCGATCGGGAGATCCTGCACGGAATTGATTTTTCCGTTCCGCCTGGTCGTTTTGTGGCGCTGGTCGGCGAGAGCGGATGCGGCAAATCCACCCTTGCCTCCATTCTCATGGGGCGGATACGCGGATTTCAGGGAGAACTTACCATCGGCGGAATCCCCATCCTTGACATCGCGGAGGATGCTCTGACAGCAAATATCACCTACATAGGCCATCAAAGCTATTTGTTCCGCGGCACCGTCAGAGATACCCTGAAAATGGGCAGCCCGGAGGCCACCGAGGCCGATTTCTGGCGCGTCCTGGAGCAGGTAAAGCTGGCGGATTTCCTGCGCGCGCAGCAGGGATTGGACACAGAGCTGGAGGAGAACGGCGTCAATTTTTCAGGCGGGCAGCGCCAGCGTCTGGCCGTTGCCCGGGCACTGCTCCATGACACACCCATCTACATTTTTGATGAAGCCACTTCCAATATCGACATAGAAAGTGAAAATGCCATTATGGAACAAATCAAAGGGCTCGCCCGGAATAAAACGGTCATTTTGATTTCCCACCGGCTGGCCAATGCGGCCGGCGCCCATCCGATTTATGTGCTTCGGCAAGGCGTTATTGCCGAGCAAGGCACTCATGAGGCGCTGATTTCCCAGCAGGGCGAGTATGCCCGTCTGTGGAACGCCCAGCAACAACTGGAAACTTACGGAAAGGTGGCTGCAAGATGAAGCGATCCGGGATTCAGGTCATGGCGAAGCTGGTCGGTTTGGTAAGACCTCTGACCGGATATATGAGTTTGGCTGTCGTTTTGGGGCTTCTGGGGCACCTTTGTGCCACAGCTATCACCGTGTTTGGCGGCTTTGCCCTATTGAACGCTCTGGGTGTGGAACAACATCTCTCCCTGCCCATGTTGTTCCTTCTGATCGGCCTTTGTGCCCTTCTGCGGGGCGCACTGCGCTATGGTGAACAGACCTGCAACCATTTTATTGCCTTCAAGCTGTTGGCCTTGCTGCGGGATCGGGTCTTTGCTGCCCTGCGCCGCTTGTGTCCCGCCAAGCTTGAAGGCAAGAACAAGGGAAACCTCATCAGCGTCATCACCTCGGACATTGAACTGCTTGAGGTGTTCTACGCCCACACCATCTCCCCCATCTGCATTGCAGCGTTGTACACAGCACTAGTCACTGCATTTTTGTGGAGCTATCACCCGGTCCTGGGCGTTCTTGCGCTTCTCGCCCACGGCATAGTGGGAATTCTGATTCCCTGGCTGACCTCTCGCTGGAGTGGAGATGTGGGACAGCAGGTCCGCAGCCAAAGCGGCCAGCTCTCCGGCTTTGTGCTGGACAGTCTGCGCGGTCTCTCCGAGACCCTGCAATACGGACAGGGCCAGACTCGCCGGCAAGAACTGGAACATCGAGGTGCACAGCTGTCCCGGCAGGAGGAAAAGGCCAAGCGAATCTCTGGCCGCAACAGCGCAATCACCAACACCGTGATCCTGCTGTTCGATTTTATCATGCTGTATGCAGCAGCCACGCTCTGCGGATTTTCGGCTGCCCTTATTGCCACCCTCACCTTGATGAGTTCCTTTGGCCCCAGCGTTGCCCTGGCCGCTCTGGGTTCTACCCTCCAGAATACCTTTGCTGCGGGCAATCGGGTACTGGATCTTTTGGAGGAACAGCCGGTGGTAGAAGATGTCCGCGGCTATGCGCCAGTTGCCTTTGACGGGGCTGCCGTAAGCGATCTTAGTTTTTCCTATAATGAGGAAGAGATCCTGTCCCACATGGATCTGGAAATTCCCAAGGGAAAAATCGTTGGGATTTTGGGCCGAAGCGGCAGCGGAAAGTCCACCCTGCTCAAGCTGCTCATGCGCTTCTGGCAAGCAGAGCAGGGGGAAATCCGTATCTCAGATCGCCCCATTCAGAACATCAACACGGAAAACCTCCGCAATATGGAAAGCTATGTCACCCAGGAAACCTATCTGTTTCACGACACCATCGCCAACAATCTGAGAATTGCCAAGCTGGATGCCACCCAGGCAGAGCTGGAGGAGGCATGCCGCAAAGCATCGGTACACGACTTTATCGTTTCCCTTCCCCAGGGATACGATACGCCGGTAGCCGAGCTGGGTGATTCCCTGTCTGGCGGAGAACGCCAAAGGTTGGGACTTGCCCGCGCTTTTTTGCACCAGGCGCCACTGCTGTTGCTGGATGAACCCACCAGCAATCTTGACAGTCTGAACGAAGCCGTTATCTTGCGGTCGCTGCAACAGGTAAAGGGAGAGCAGACCATCGTGTTGGTATCCCACCGGCAATCTACAATGGGAATCGTAGAACAGCAATATTGCGTGGAACAGGGCCGTATGAGCTGAAATAAATTGCCCTTTTTATGAGGGCAATTTATTTCAGGTTTTTATTAGCCGTTGCTAACCATTAGATACAGAGAGGACGATCACCATGAAATCCATTGCGGATAAGCGGGAACAAGAAAAGCGGATTGTTGCCCAAATGATCCAACTTTATTGCAAGAAGCAACATCATCGGTCTGATTTGTGCCCAGACTGCCGGGAAGTTTTGTCCTATGCCATAGACCGCTCTAATCACTGCCCATTTATGGAGAGCAAAACGTTCTGCTCAAACTGCAAAGTACACTGCTATCGCCCGGAAATGCGGACAAAAATCCGGGAAATCATGCGCTTTTCCGGTCCCAGGATGCTTCTCTATCATCCTGTTCTGGCAGTGTCTCATATGCTCTTAACCATGAAAGAAAGGATGCACAAAACATGACTGGCAAAAAAATCATCTACATCGCCTTCGGTATTTTGGGCCTTGGAGTAGGAGCTTTGGGTGTAGTCTTGCCCTTGCTTCCGGCATTCCCTTTTTTGATGTTGGCAGCCTTTTGCTTTGGCAAAAGTTCTGAAAAACTGGACCGCTGGTTTAAGGGCACAAAATTATATAAAAAAACCTGGAAACCTATGTAAAGGGTCAGGGTATGACCTGGAAAGCAAAAATTCGCGTGATGGTCACCGTCACGCTCCTTATGCTATTCGGCTTCCTGATCATGTTTCAAAAATCCCTTTACATTCCCTGTGCGATTCTTGGCGCAGTATGGCTGTTCCATATCCTTTACTTTTGCTTTGGAGTAAAAAACCATGTAGTTAAAGATAAACCTGTAAAATAAAACGCTTGCATACCCTGTTGCCGATGATCTTTCTTTTGACGCTTTTGGGGTGTTCACTTTCACGACCACATCGCCGCCGGTTCTTTCTCTCTGCCTGATTTATACTGGATAAACCGTGATTCGATCCTGATGATAGACAACATGAAGTCTCACCACTCCCAAGCTTGAGCCGACGTTCACAAAGGACAAGCTCAAAGTGAATAGAGCTGTCGAAAATGAAAACAGCCGTTGCGGACTTTGTGTTTCTGCAACGGCTGTTATGTCTTGATTATTTTATTATTTGCGTAACCCGATTATCCCAAGCTGCATTCAAACAAGAACATGTCACACTGATCGTCAACAGCTCTTTCTTTTTCAAACGAGGAATAAGTTTTTACGGTTGTAAATCCGATTTCTTTCAAGTAGTGTTCCATCTCGCCAAATTTGTATAGATGGGTTTGAAAGTCCATCGGCTCACTCTGCAACAGCTTTGTCCCATTGTACAGCTCATAGATTGCCGGAGAAAACTGCGTCTGGGTTTCCTCGTCGTAGTAATTCTTGCTTCTCAACAGCAGATCAAATCCCTGCTCTGTTTTTACGGAAATGGCCGTTTTATAATCGCTGTCGTTCTCACATCTATCAGCAATCGTATCCACAGCAAACACAAACTTACCTGCCGGAGCCAGCATTTCCTTTAGTTTAGCCAAAATCTTCTTGCATAGGGCAATATCTGTAAACAGCGACACAGAACCGGAGGAGATAAAAATATAATCATACTTCTCGCCGGATGAATAGTCTAAAAGATCTGCCTGCACGATCCTTGCGTCGGGAGCCTTTTGCTTTAGCTTTTCCAGCATTTCACCTGACAAATCCATTCCGCAAATATCAAAGCCCCGCTCCATAAAGGGAACAAGGAATCGTCCACTGCCACATAAAGGTTCTAAAATCTTTTTTCCTTTTTCGGCATAGGAAAGATAAAAGTGCAGCTCATCCTGTGGTGCTTTTTCATGTAAAATTTCGTACATTTCGGTACACAAACTGCCGTAATAATTTTGTTTTAGCTCACTCATATTCTTTCCTCAATCCTTGCTGTTCATGTTTATTTTCACAGCCTTTTCGTAAAACAAATAATACGATTTGCTTCTTTAAAATTCATTGCTTTATGAAAGCAAAAACTGTTGGTGTTACCTATTTCACAATCACTGGCAAATTCATAGCAGCCATTTCTTTTTGCCCATGTTTCGCACGCATCCAATAGTTCTTTGGCATATCCTTTATTGCGATAACCTTCTTTAACAAAAATTCCTTCTAAATATCCCACCGGAGTCGTGCTTGTGCCTTCTACATAGTCGTGCTGCAAAAATCGGACGCTGAGCGACACCTGCACGGAGTTTTAGCGACACTTTCACGCTGTAAAGCGACATCTCAGGGAAATTCCTCTATAATGGTTACGCGCACCATCTA
>NZ_NFKB01000009.1:0-83940 GCF_002160175.1 Faecalibacterium sp. An192 | reverse complement strand
GCCCAGCACCCAGAACGCCCCCCGAATCCCCCACCGCGGGGCCAGGGTCCGCACCAGCAGGGTCAAAAAGGCCCCCGACAGCCCGGCGGCGGCCCCAATGATGCCGGTGGCGAAGCCCTTCCGGCCCTGATACCACTTCTGGGCGCAGGACTGGATGGCGGGATAGAGAAAGGCGGTGCCCAGCCCGGCGGGGACGCTGAACACCCAGGGCATGGCCCAGCCCCAGGCGGACGGCAGCAGAGCCGCCCCCGCCAGTCCCCCTTCCAGCAGGGCGGTGCCCCAGAGGGCGGCGCAGCGGGGGCCGCGGCGGTCCTGCAAAAAACCTCCCAGCACGCACCCCACCCCATAGGCGGCGATGAGGACGCTGAAGGCCAGGGCGGCGGCCTCCTCGGCCAAGGCGTATTCCTCCATTACCGGCTGCTGGAACACCCCCCAGGCGGCGGGCAGGCCGGTGAGCAGCTGGATGCAGGCCCCGGCGGCCAGGATGGCCCAGGAGTGGGCGGCGGTGAATCTGGAACTGGACATGGGCAGACACTCCTCTCTTTTTGGGGATAGTATGCCCTTTTTGGTTGACAATCCGGGCCCCAATTCTATATAATGAAAGGCACAGTTTTGCACACGCTTATGCAGCCGGGGCCTCCGGCCGGAAACAGAGAGGGAGTCAATACACCATGAAAATTCAACCGTTGAAAGGTATGCGGGACCTTCTGCCCGCCGAACAGACCCTGCGGGACTACATCCAGGGCCAGATTCTGGAGGTTTACCGGGCCGCGGGCTTTGAGCGGATCTCCACCCCCATGCTGGAGGACATGGAAAACCTGGACAAGTCCGACGGCGGCGAAAACCTGAACCTGATTTTCAAAGTCCTCAAGCGGGGCGAGAAGCTTTCCGCCGCCCTGGAGGCCGGCAAGTACGACGCGCTGTCCGACATGGGCCTGCGCTACGACCTGACCCTGCCCCTGTCCCGCTACTATGCCGCCAACCGCAGCGTCCTGCCCAGCCCCTTCAAGGTGATCCAGACCGACCGGGTGTTCCGTGCCGAGCGCCCCCAGAAGGGCCGCCTGCGGGAGTTTGTCCAGTGCGACATCGACATTCTGGGGGACGAGAGCCCCAACGCCGAGGTGGAGCTGATCGACGTCACCGCCCGGGCCCTGCTGAAGATCGGCTTTGACGGCTTCACCGTCAACATCAACGACCGCCGGATTCTCCGCGGGATGCTGGAGAGCATGGGCTTTGCCCCCGAGACCCTGGATTCGGTCTGCATCACCTTCGACAAGATGGACAAGGTGGGCGCCGAGGGCGTCCGGGCCGAACTGACCGAAAAGGGCCTGCCCGCCGGCGCCATCGACCAGCTGGCCGCCTTCCTGGCCCAGGGCGAAGTGACCCTGGACGCGGTGGCCGCCCGCTGCGCCGACCCCGCCATCGCCAGCGACCTGAAATACGTCCTGGAAACCGCCGGCCGTCTGGCCGAGGGCAAGTACAAGGTGGCCTACTGCCCCAGCCTGGTCCGTGGCCAGGGCTACTACACCGGCATGGTGTTTGAGGTGGTGTGCCCCCAGTTTGCGGGCGCAGTAGCCGGCGGCGGCCGCTACGACAACATGGTGGGCAAGTTCCTGGGCCAGCAGGTGCCCGCGGTGGGCTTCTCCATCGGCTTTGAGCGGGTCTGCGGCATCCTGCTGGAGCAGGGCTACCAGATCCCCGGCGCCAAGCAGAAGATCGCCCTGCTGTACCCCGCCGGCGCCGACTTCCCCGCCGTTCTGGCCCAGGCCGAAACCCTGCGGGCCGACTACGGCGTCACCGTCCTGGCCCAGGGCAAAAAGCTGGGCAAGCAGCTGGCCGCTCTGGAGACCGCCGGTTTTGCCGGGGCCGCCTTCGCCGGCAAGGACGAGATCAAGTGGTTCGCCGAGCGGAAGTAAATATTCCCCTGTACCTGTATAAGACGGCGGCGGGCCCCGGGCCTGCCGCCTTTTTTGCGCCCTTACCTATTTATAAAGGAGGTCTGTCATGATTCTGGCCCTGCAGGGCGGGATGGCGGTGGGCAAAACCACCGCCGCCCGCTATGTCGCCCGGCACGCCCCGGAGGTCACCGTCTTTTTTGAGAACAACGACGAGGTGATCGCCCAGATGCGCCGCCGCGGCCTGGTAAAAACCCACTACCCCGACTATCTGGAAATCCAGCGGCTGTGGCTGGACCATGCGGTCCGCCGGTATCAGGCCGCGGCGGCCTGTCCTCACGCCCTTCTGGACTACGGCCCCGAGGAAATCCTCTTTTACACCCTCCACTACCCCGCCTCCGCCGGCCATCCCGACTGGGATGTGGCGGGCCCCCTGGCCCGGGAACTGGAGGCCGCCCGGCAGTGTATGCCCCGCCGGATTCTCTTTCTGGACGCCGCCGACCCCCAGCTTCGCCGCCGCAAGGAGGGGGATGCCGCCCGGGACCGGGGATTCTTTGACCACACCCTGACCCACCTGCTGCCCGCCAAGCGGGCCTGGTTCGCCGCCCTGGACCGGGTGGACTGGCTGGACACCACCGCCCTCTCCCCCGACCAGACCGGCGCGGCGGTGCTGGCCTGGGTCCAGGGCTGTCTGGCGGCGGAGGAATAACCATCCGGCGTTTCGGAGCACGTTTTTCCTGCAAGTAAAGGCTCTCTCCGTTTCAGTGGGCAACCATCCGTTTTTATTGCAGTCTGCATTCCAGAACGTAAAACAGCCCGGGTCAGACGGTATTCGTCCAGCTCGGGCTGTTTTGGGGCTTCGGGGGCGCGCGCCGACTCGCGCCCCTCCTTTCAGAAGGTTCCAGAAGGCTTTCGGAAAGGGCAAAAATCAGGTGTTCTGGGGCTTCCAGTCCTTGTAGTTCTGGTAGCCGGAAGCCGGCTTGCCCAGGGTGGACCACAGTTCATCCGCCGCCGGCTGCCATTCGGCCGCGTAGGCGGTGCACTTGGCGCACAGGTGTTCCACCGTCTCGGGGGAGGCGAGATCGGTGTTGTGGGCGCCGGTCTTGTGGACCATCTCCTCCAGACAGGCGGGGTTTTCCAGCATGGGACAGGGCCGCAGGTGGTTCTTGTTGAAGGGCTGGCCGTCCCGGTAGGCCATGAACAGGGGGCTCCGGAGAATTTCCAGAATCGAGCTGTCATGAATGTTGGCGTTGGAATAGTGGATAAAGACGCAGGGCTCGGCGTCGCCGGCGGAATTGATATGGAAGTAGTTCCGCCCGCCGGCAATGCAGCCGCCCACGTACTGGCCGTCGTTCTGGAAGTCCATGGGGAAGAACTCGATGGGGCATTCCGTCGAACGGATGTAGCGGATTCGCTGAATCATGTACTTGCGCTGCTCCACCGTGGGCATCAGGTCGGGCACCGCGTCGCTGCCCACCGGCATATAGTGGAAGTAGAAGCCGAACCGCGCTCCCTTGTCGGCGATCATCTGCAAAAATGCATCGCTGGTCACCGCTTCCACGTTGGCCCGGGTGTAACAGATGGAGGTGCCGAAGGGGATGCCGTGGGCTTTCAGCAGGTCCATGGCGTTCATGACGGCGGCGTAATGGCCGTCGCCCCGGCGGGCGTCGTTGGTCTCGGGGGTGCCCTCGATGGACAGGATGGGGATGATGTTCCCCAGCCGCACCAGCTCGGCGCAGAAGGCCTCGTCGATCAGGGTGGAGTTGGTGTAGATGGCAAATTCGGCGTCGCTGTGCTTTTCGGCCAGACGGAGGACGTCGGCCTTCCGCACCAGGGGCTCGCCGCCGGTCAGCATATAGAGATAAACCCCCAGCTCCTTGCCCTGGGTCAGGATTTTGTCCATGTCCTCAAAGGAGAGGTTGTTCCGGTTGCCGTAGGTCCCCGCCCAGCAGCCGGCGCAATGCATATTGCAGGCCGAGGTGGGGTCAAACAGAATCAGCCAGGGGATATTGCACTGGTAGATTTCGCGGTTTTTGCGGATCATCCGGGTGCCGCGGATAAAGGCCTCGTACCCCAGGTTCAGGGCGGTGACCCGGGCCACATGGGGGTCGGTCTCGTCCAGCACCCGGTTGATATAGCGGACCCACTTGTTGTTGGGGTCGCTGAACATGGCCTGGGCCTTTTCATAGCTCTCCTGGGTGAAATCCTCCCCCCAGAACTGCCGGGCCAGATCCACCATCTGGTGATAGGCCTTTTCCCGGTCCTTTCCGGCGTGGTTCAGGGCCAGGTCGATGATGGCGGCGGCCGCCGTCCGCTGCATTTTATGGGAAAGCGTGTCAATTCCGGTACTCATCCTGTTACCTCCTCTTTCTTTCACTGTACGCTCTCTTTTCAGGTATATTCCACAGTATAGACGGGGACCGGGGCGGCCTCTATAAGCAAAAAAGCCGGTGTGATAACTTTTTTATCACACCGGCACACTTGATGGTTCATTTTGTCTCAGGCAGGGGCGGTTCTCCCTCCCGGAAATCCTGAGCCGCCCGGCGGATGCCGCCGGAACAGATGGTGTTCAGCCGCCGGGCCAGGACCTCGGGCTCGGTTTTCATCCCGTCCTCAATCCATTCCAGCAGCATGGCCACCAGGGCATAGGTATAAAAGTGGACCACAAAGCTCCAGTCCCCCTCGGGGACGGGGCAGTCGCCCAGTTCCTGGTCCAGCATGGGCCGCAGAATCTGTTCGGCCAGCTCGCACATCCGGCGTTCCAGCTCCTCCCGGCGGAGGGAACGGCAGATGTTGGCCATCTGGGGCCGGTTGCGCCGCAGTTCCTTCAGGAAGGACAAAAACCAGTCCTCCCAGTTCTCGGCGCTGAGGCTGCCGTCCAGCAGGGCGGCCGCCTCCTCCCGAAAGGCCCACTGGGCCAGATCGTAGATGTCGTGGAAGTGGTAGTAAAAGGTCATCCGGTTGACCCCGCACTGTTCGGTGATGTCGCTGATGGTGATTTTATGGAATGGTTTCTGGCCCAGCAGCTCTTTCAAAGCGGCTGCCAGGGCCTTTTTGGTTGCTTGTGCCAATTCGCTCACACGCTCCTTTCCCGCCGCCCCGCGGGACGGCATTCCCTGCCTCCGGGCAGGGTCCGGGGCCTTGCCGCCCCGGTTTCCCCTCGTTTCCGATCGGCGCCCCGGCCCCGCGGGCCGGACTGTGCCGGATGGGCAGCCCATCCATTGTAGTGTAGCGCAAAAATGTAACAAAACTTTTATATTTTCCCAAATTCCCCCCAAATGTCTAAAAAAATCCCCGCCTGCCGGGGGAGGGCAGACGGGGCGGATGGGTGTCAGACAGCGCCGCAGCCGCTCAGTGACGGCCGTGGAGGATGGGAGACAGGGGCTTGTAGATCAGCATGCACAGGGCGGCGTCCAGCAGGCCCTTGGCCAGGGTCCAGGGCATATTGAAGATGACCAGGCACTCCAGCAGGCTGTCCACCGAGGGCAGGATGGCCTTGTACATTCCCAGGATCACGTCCATGGGCATGCCGTACAGCACCACATAGGCGGGGTAGGTCAGGAAGAAGTTGAGGGGCACGCTGAAGATGCCCATGACCACAGCGCCCAGCACCGCGCCCAGGACGGCGCCGCGGCGGGTCTTGTTGCGCTGGTAGACAAAGCCGGCCACCCAGGCAAAGGATGCGCCCAGCAGGAAATTGCACAGCTCGCCCACGCCGTTGGTGGAGCCGGCCAGCAGCAGGTGGATCAGGTTCTTGATGAGCGCCACCAGCACGCCGTACACCGGGCCCAGAGCAAAGGCGCCCAGCAGCTCGGGCAGGTCGGAGAAGTCCATCTGCACGAAGGAGGGCATAATCATGGGCAGGGGGAAGTCCAGGAACATGAGGACGAAGGCCACCGCCGACAGCATGGCGGTGACGGTGAGCTTGCGGATGCGGTCGCGGTCCTGACCGCCGGTGCGCAGGGTCTTGGTTTCGGTGTTTGCTTGCATAACAGATACCTCCCGGGGCAGCGCCCCAATCAAAAAATGTAGGGAAAGCTCTTTTCAAGACAAACAGAAAACGCCCTGCTGCAAAATACAAATGCAACAGGGCGCAAAGATACACAAAAAAATCTGTCTATCGTCTCTTTCATCCGGACTATACCGTCGGCCCCGGAGTCTCACCGGGTCAGCACCTGAAACAGCAGGTGGTCGCGGGCTATACCGCCGGTGGGGAATTGCACCCCGCCCTGAAACGAACTTTCTGGCAACAGTATACCACAACCGCGCCAGAATGCAAGAGGGAAAAAATACGAATCCCTGTCCCCCGCCCCCCGGGCGGCATTGTCAGTGCAGGGAAAGTATGCTAAAATAGGGCCATTCCGTCGAACCAATTCACGAAGGAGAACCATTCCCATGATTTTCAAGATACAAGATCTGACCTTCAACTTTTTCGGGTTGCTGGCTCTGGAAGGATACGCCGCCTTTGCGGCCCGGTGCGTCGTCGCCCTGCTGCTGGCGGGGGTGGGCGAAGTGGCCCGCCGCTGGCTCCGGGGCTGGGTCTTCCCCCAGCTGCGCCGGATTCCCTGGCCTTCCCGCGCCATAGGGATTCTGCTGGACAGTTTCGCCTCCCCCGCCTCCTGGCTGGCCCTGACCACCGGTCTGTACCTGGCGGTGGCCTCCCTGCCCTGGGGCACGGTGCCCATGGAGGCCTTCCTGCTGAAACTGTACCGCTTCGCCATCATTCTGCTGCTGAGCTGGGGCCTGTACGGGGCCTCCGAGCTCACCGACCTGATGCTGGCGGGCGCCCGGGAGGAAATCCGCACCAACAAGACCCTTCACAACGTTCTGGTGAAGGTGTACAAAGTGGTGGTGGCGGTTTTGGGCATCCTGATGGCGGTGCAGGAATGGGGTCTGCCGGTCACCGGCGTCATCACCAGCGCAGGCCTGGTAGGCCTGACCATCTCCCTGGCCGCCCAGGACACCGCCAGCAATCTGTTCGGCGGCGTGATGATTTTGGTTGAGCGGCCCTTCCAGATCGGCGACTGGATCGTGGTGGGCAGCGTGGAGGGCACGGTGGAGGACATCAGTTTCCGTTCCACCCGGGTGCGGGCCCTGGACAACTCGGTCTACATCCTGACCAACAGCAACGTCTGTGCCTCCACCATCAACAACGCCGCCCAGCGCCAGAAGCGCCTCTACCGCTTCACCCTGGGGGTGGAGTACGGCGCCACCCGGGCCCAGCTGGAAAAGTTGATGGAGGACCTGCGGGCCATGCTGGCCGCCAGCCCCCACACCTACGAGGAATCGGTGATTGTGGAGCTGACCGGCTTTGGCGCGTCCAGCATTGATTTGCTGGTGTCGGCCTACCTGCGTACCGCCGACACCCTGGTCTTTTACAAGATGCAGAACGACCTGAACCTGGACGTCATGGACATTGTCCGGGCCGACGGGCTGGACTTTGCCTTCCCCTCCACCAGTGTGTACGTCAAGGAAGTCCCCGCCGCCCAGCGGCCGGAACAGGAGGTGCAAACCCATGGAAATTGAGCGCAAATGGATGGTCAGCGGCTGGCCGGAGGGCCTGCCCCTGACCGAGGAATTCACCATGCGGCAGGGCTACATCAGCGTGCGGCCCACCGTCCGCATCCGTGAGGAGGCCAAAACCGGCGGCGAGACCGCCTGGATTCTCTGCTTCAAGTCGGAGGGCGGCCTGGCCCGGGAGGAGATCGAACGTCCCATCGACGCCGGCCTGTTCCGGGACCTGGAGGAGAAGATCATCGCCCGGCCCCTGATCGAGAAGGTGCGCCGCAGCTACCGCCTGCCCGACGGCTTCACCCTGGAGGTGAACCATGTGGACGCCGGCCAGCCGGGGGCCTTCTGGTACGCCGAAATCGAATACCCCACCGTGGAGGCGGCCCGCAGCTGGGTCCCCGCCGACCCGGCCCTGGCGGCCTACCTGGCCCGGGAGGTCACCGGCCAGCCCGGCCAGAGCATGGGGGCCTACTGGGAGCGGACCCGGGGGTAAAGTATTTTTGAGGAGGACACATCATGATTCCTGTCATGCGCCGGGGCCGGCAGGCCCTGCCCCAAGCCGTCTGTGAAGAAATCCTGGCCCGCAGCACCGCCGGGGTGCTGGCGCTGGCCGACGCCGACGGCTTTCCCTATACCGTTCCCCTGAGCTATCTGTATCAGGAGGGGAAAATCTGGTTTCACTGCGCCCGGGCCGGCTATAAGCTGGACCTGATGCGGCAGAATCCCCGGGCGTCCTTCTGCGTCATCGGGCAGGATCAGGTGGTCCCGGAGGAATACACCACCTATTACCGCAGCGTGGTGGCCCGGGGCACCCTGCGGGAAGTCACTGACCCCGCCGTCCGGGAGGACATCGCCCGGCGTCTGGGCCGAAAATACGCCCCCGCCCAGCCGGAGGAGGCCCTGGAAGCCGAACTGCGCCAGTACCGGGACGCGGTGTGCATTCTGGAGCTGACGGTGGAACAGCTCACCGGCAAGGAAGGTTCCCAGCTGGCCCGCCAGCGCCGGGGCGAAGCCCAACTGTAAAAAACAGGCCCGCAGGCATCCTTTTGGGGGTGCGGCGGGCTTTTCTTTTGGGGCGGGGCAAAAGAATCTGGACTGTCCCGCCGGGGTGTGATACAATGGGGAAAACGTCCGTTTTCAACCGCTTCACCTTCTGTCGAAAGGAGCTGAACCGCCACGAAACGCGCCAAATTCAGCCTCAGTTTCCAGTACAACTCCCCGGTGGTCCTCACCTTTTTCCTGCTGTCCTTGGGAGCCCTGGCCCTGGACGGCCTCACCGGCGGCTGGACCACCACCCACCTGTTCTGCGTCTACCGCTCCAGCTGGAAAGACCCGCTGGCCTATCTGCGGCTGTTCGGCCATGTGCTGGGCCACGCCGACCTGAGCCATTTCCTCAACAATATGCTTCTGTTTCTGGTGGTGGGCCCGCCCATGGAGGAAAAATACGGCAGCATCCCCCTGCTGAAGGCCATCGTCCTCACCGCCTTTGTGTCGGGGGTTCTGCAATGCCTTCTGTTCCCCGGGGTGGCCCTGCTGGGGGCGTCGGGCATTGTCTTTATGCTGATTATGCTCTCCTCCCTGGCGGGCGGCAGCGGCGGCATCCCCGTCACCATGCTTCTGGTGGCCGCCCTCTATCTGGGGGACCAGATTTATTCCATCCTCTTTGTCCGGGACAATGTGGCCAACTTTATGCACATTGTGGGCGGCGTCTGCGGCACAGCCTTCGGCTTTTACAGCTCCTATGCCCGGCCGCGGCACCGCCGGCGGGGGTAAAAGTCACACTTATCTGCGTTCTTTTTGGGAGATACGACGGCGTTTCAGAGCGTTTGGCCGAAAATCCCGCGGCATTCCACAGCGAAAATCGTGCGTTTTGTCTATTGCGTTTCGGCCGCCGGGTAGGTATAATGCTTGCATAAGCAGCATCGGCGCTGTGAGTCACCTCCGACTCGCAGCGCCTTTTGTGTTTGCGGCCCCGCCCCGGCGGGTGACACACACCTGATGAGTAAGGAGTAGGATTTATGGCAGCCAATGTTATGGAAGTCTACGGCAGCAAGGTCTTCAATGAGCACGTGATGAAAGAGCGTCTGCCCAGCGCTACCTATAAGAGCCTGAAGGACACCCTGCACAAGGGCGCTCCCCTGGATATTGAGGTAGCCAACGTGGTGGCCAGCGTCATGAAGCGCTGGGCGATGGAGCTGGGCGCCACCCACTACACCCACTGGTTCCAGCCCCTGACCGGCATCACCAGCGAAAAGCACGACGGCTTCGTCAGCCCGGTGGGCGACGGCACCGCCATCATGGAGTTCAGCGGCAAAGAGCTGGTGCGGGGCGAGCCCGACGCCTCCTCTTTCCCCTCCGGCGGCCTGCGGGCCACCTGTGAGGCCCGCGGCTACACCGCCTGGGACCCCACCAGCTATGCCTTTGTGAAGGACGACGTGCTGTGCATCCCCACCGCTTTTGTCAGCTACACCGGCGAGGCCCTGGACAAAAAGACCCCCCTGCTGCGCTCGATGAAGGCTCTGGCCACCCAGGCCACCCGCATCCTCAAGCTGTTCGGCAAGGATGTGGACTATGTGTCCACCACCGTCGGCCCCGAGCAGGAGTACTTCCTGGTGCGCAAAGAGGACTATGAGGCCCGCCAGGACCTGATCCTCACCGGCCGCACCCTGTTCGGCGCCCCCGCCGCCAAGGGCCAGGAGCTGGAGGAACACTACTTCGGCACCATCCGTCCCCGGGTGTCCGCTTTCATGAAGGAGCTGGACGACGTGCTGTGGGAGCTGGGCGTCCCCGCCAAGACCAAGCACAATGAGGTTGCCCCCTGCCAGCACGAGCTGGCCCCCATCTTCGACACCACCAACGTGGCCATCGACCACAACCTGCTGACCATGGAGATGATGCAGAAGATCGCCCCCAAGTACGGCCTGGTCTGCCTGCTCCACGAGAAGCCCTTTGAGGGGGTCAACGGCAGCGGCAAGCACAACAACTGGTCCATGAGCACCAGCAAGGAGAACCTGCTGGATCCGGGCGACACCCCCATGGAGAACCTGCAGTTCCTGGTGTTCCTGGCCGCCGTCATCAAGGCGGTGGATGAGTACGCCGACTTGCTGCGCACCGCAGTGGCCACCCCCGGCAACGATCACCGCCTGGGTGCCAACGAGGCACCCCCGGCCATCATCTCCATCTTTGTGGGCGAGGAGCTGGAGGCCGTCATCGACGCCATCGCTTCCGACTCTCCCTACGCCGGCCCCGTCCGCATGAAGATGGACCTGGGCGTGGACGTTCTGCCCAAGTTCAGCAAGGACACCACCGACCGCAACCGTACCTCCCCCTTCGCCTTCACCGGCAACAAGTTCGAGTTCCGTATGCCCGGCTCTCACCAGAACCTGAGCGACGCCGACACCATCCTGAACACCGCCGTGGCCAAGGAGCTGAAGGGTTACGCCGATGAGCTGGAGAAGGCCGACAACTTCACCGAGGCGGTCATCGCCCTGGTGAAGCGGACCATCCGCGACCACCGCCGCGTCATCTTCAACGGCGACGGCTATTCCGCCGAGTGGGAGATCGAGGCCGAGCGCCGCGGCCTGCCCAACAAGAAGTATACCCCCGCCGCCCTGCCGGCCCTGATCGCACCCAAGAACATCGACCTGATGGAGGAGTTCGGGGTTATGACCCGCACCGAGATGTTCAGCCGGTACGAGGTGGAGATGGAGCATTACGCCAAGATCATCAACATCGAGGCTCTGACCATGCTGGAGATGGCCCGCAAGCAGCTGCTGCCCGCCATCAATGCCTATATGGGCGAGGTGGCCCGCACCGCCGGCGCCAAGCGCGCCGTCAGCGACAAGATCAGCGTCCGGGCAGAGACCACCCTGCTGGAGCACCTGTCCCGCGATGCCGACACCATGAGCGAGGCCATCGACCGCCTGGCTGCCGCTGAGCGCACCGCCCAGGCCATCACCGACATGACCACCAAGGCCAACGCCTTCCACGACAGCGTTCTGCCCGCCATGAACGAGCTGCGCTCGGTGGCCGACGACGCCGAGACCATCTGCGGCGAGGAGTACTGGCCCCTGCCCAGCTACAGCCGGATGCTGTACTACGTGGAGAACTAAAACCATTCTCCGGGGCATCATCCCCGGCGCGCTTCGCATCTGAAATACACCGGCCTGAAGACCTGCTACTCTGCCCTGCCCGGGCGAGGGCAGGCCTTTGGGCCTTTTTGGGGGCCGCAGCCCCTTTTCGGGAGGTTTGCTATGAACTATACCACACAGCAGGATGTCCTGGACTTCGTCGAGGACAACAATGTCAAATTTGTCCGCTTCGCCTTCACCGACATCTTCGGCACCCAGAAAAACATCGCCGTCCTGGCCAGCGACCTGCCCAAGGCCCTGGAGGACGGGGTCTGCTTTGACGGCAGCTCGGTGCCCGGCTTCATGCACGTGGAGGAGAGCGACCTGGTCCTGCGGCCCGACCTGTCCACCATCACCATCCTGCCCTGGCGCCCCGCCGAGGGCCGGGTGATGCAGTTCTTCTGCGACATCCAGCGGCCCGACGGTGCCCCCTTCGGGGGAAACTGCCGGGGCTTCCTGCGGCAGATCGCCCAGCAGTTCCGGCGTCTGGGCCTGGTGTGCAACGTGGGGGCCGAGTGTGAGTTTTACCTCTTTGAGACCGACGACCGGGGCCAGCCCACCCGCATCCCCATGGACCGGGGCGGCTATTTTGACGTGTACCCCCTGGACGCCGCCGAAAACCTCCGCCGTGACATCTGTCTGACCATGGAGCAGATGGGCCTGGCCCCCCAGCACAGCCACCACGAGAGCGGCAACGGCCAGAATGAAATCGATTTCCACCACGCCAGCCCCCTGAAAACCGCCGACAACGTCATGATGTTCAAGCAGATCACCCGGGCGGTGGCGGGGCGCAACGGCCTTCACGCCAGCTTTATGCCCAAGCCCCTGGCCGACCAGGCGGGCAGCGGCCTGCACGTCAACATCTCCCTGTACCGGGACCGGAAAAACCTCTTTGAGGGGGACATCGCCCCCGACAGCGCCGCCGGCAGCTTTATGGCGGGCATCCTGGCCCACAGCCGGGAGCTGACCGCCTTCACCAATCCCCTGCCCAACAGTTACCTTCGGTTTGGCTGCGACGAGGCCCCCCGCTACGTCAGCTGGAGCCGGCAGAACCGCAGCCAGCTGGTGCGGATTCCGGCGGTCCAGGGGGACAACTGCCGGATGGAGCTGCGCAGCCCCGACCCCGCCTGCAACCCCTACCTGGCCATCGGGCTGGTGCTGGCGGCGGGCCTGGACGGCATCCAGAACCGGATGGAGCTGTGCGCCCCGGTGAATCAGAACCTGTTCGAGCTGACCGACGCCCAGGCCGCCGGCCTGGGCCTGGAGCGTCTGCCCGCCACCCTGGAGGAGGCGGTGGAGATCGCCCGGAACAGCCCGTTCCTGGCCCAGTACCTGCCCCAGGGCCTGGCGGGACGGTATTTTTCCGAGCAGCTGCGGCGCTGCGCCGAGCTGAAAGAGGCCGCCGACCCCGCCGAATTCGAGCGGGCCCGGTACTTCTGCTCCATCTGAGCCCGCACACCCGGACAACCACAGAGAGGAGGGGAAAGCATGGGACGTGCCATGATCGTCAGCGCGGGGGCCAACTCCAACGAATACCTGTCCGCCCGGCTGTCCGAGCTGGGCTATGCCCGGCCGGTGATCGTCCCCAGCGGCACCGAAGCCCGGCGCCGGATGCTGGAGGCCGACTTTGAGCTGGTCATCGTGAATGCGCCGCTGCCGGATGAATTCGGCCATGAACTGTGCGCCGCCGCGGTGGAACAGACCGACGCGGGGGTGATTCTGCTGGCCAAGGCGGCCGCCTGTGACCAGCTTCTGGGCCCCATGAACGCCCAGGGGGTGCTGGTGGTGGGCAAACCCTTTTCGGGGGCGCTGTTTTTGCAGGCGGTGCATATGGCGGCCGCCGGGAACCACCGCTTACAGCGGCTGCGGGCCGAAAACGCCCGCATTCAGGCCAAACTGGCCCAGGTGCGGCTGGTGAGCCGGGCCAAATGCCTGCTGATCGAGCGGGAGGGCCTCACCGAAGCCCAGGCCCACCGCCGCATTGAAAAAGAGGCCATGGATTCCCGCCGGGACCGGGCCGAAGTGGCCCAGGAGATCCTGGAACAGCTGGAGGGCGACGGCCTGGACAGCCTATAACGTTGATCCCGAGGGCGGGCAGATTTTCTGCACGCCCTCTGTATGATACAGCACAATCCGGTCCATACCGGAAGGGAAAGTAGAAAGAGCGAACGGAGGAATGGATATGAAACAGACCAAATACATTTTTGTCACCGGCGGCGTGGTGTCGGGCCTGGGCAAGGGCATCACGGCGGCCTCTCTGGGCCGGCTGCTCAAGTGCCGCGGGCTCAAGGTGGCCAGCCAGAAGCTGGACCCCTACGTCAACGTGGACCCCGGCACCATGAGTCCCCTGCAGCACGGCGAGGTGTTCGTCACCGACGACGGCACCGAGACCGACCTGGACCTGGGCCATTATGAGCGGTTCATCGACGAGAACCTGAACAAATATTCCAACCTGACCACTGGCAAGGTCTATTGGAACGTGCTGAACAAGGAGCGCCAGGGCGCATACCTGGGCCAGACGGTCCAGATCATCCCCCACATCACCAACGAGATCAAGAGCTACATCTACAATCTGGCCTCCTCCACCGAGGCCGACGTGGTCATCACCGAGATCGGCGGCACCACCGGCGACATCGAGAGCCAGCCCTTCCTGGAGGCCATCCGCCAGGTGGGCATCGAGCAGGGCCATGAAAACTGCTGTTATATTCATGTGGTGCTGGTGCCCTACATTTCCGGCTCCAACGAGTACAAGTCCAAGCCGGCCCAGCATTCGGTGAAGGAATTGCAGGGAATGGGCATTTCCCCCGACATCATCATCCTGCGGGCGGACGGCAGCGTGGGCAGCGACATCCGGCGCAAGATCAGCACCTTTTGCAACGTCAAGCCCGAATGCGTCATCGAGAACCTGACCATGCCCAGCCTGTACCAGTGTCCCCTGATGCTCCACACCAACGGCCTGGACGAAGTGGTGGTGCAGAAGCTGGGGCTGGATGTTCCTCCCGCCGACCTGACCGAGTGGAAGGACGTGGTGGCCCGCATCGCCACCCGGACCCGCACCTGTACCATTGCCCTGGTGGGCAAGTACGTCAAGCTGCATGACGCCTATCTGTCGGTGATGGAGAGCCTGTACCACGCCGGCTTTGAGAACGACTGCCATGTGGAGATCAAGTGGGTGGACAGCGAGGAGCTGGTCACCGACGAGGACTGTGCCGCGGCCTTTTCGGACGTGGACGGCATCATTGTGCCGGGCGGATTCGGCGGCCGGGGCATTGAGGGCATGGTGGCGGCGGCCCGCTATGCGCGGGAGCATCAGGTCCCCTATTTCGGCATCTGCCTGGGCATGCAGATCATGGTGATCGAGTACGCCCGCGGGGTGCTGGGCTACGCCGACGCCAATTCCAGCGAGTTCACCCCCGACGGCGCCCACAACGTCATCGACCTGATGGCGGACCAGCAGGGCAACATTCCCAAGGGCGGCACCATGCGGCTGGGCAAATATCCCTGCAAGGTGGTGCCGGGCACCAAGATGGCCGAATGCTACGGCCAGGACCTGGTGTGGGAGCGGCACCGCCATCGCTACGAGTTCAACAACGCCTTCCGGGACGAGATGGAGGCCGCCGGGCTGGTGATTTCGGGAACCAGTCCTGACGGGCATCTGGTGGAGACGGTGGAGATCCCGGGCCGGGCATTCCACCTGGGCGCCCAGTTCCATCCCGAGTTCAAGAGCCGTCCCAACCGCGCCCATCCCCTCTTCAAAGCCTTCGTCGCCGCCAGCCTCTCCAACCGTTCTCTTACTTTTCTGAAAGAAAAGTAAGCAAAAGATTTTCACCTGGTACCGCTGACTGCTGTGGACTTCACAAGGCCCTGCCGGCGGTAAGGTTTCAGCCGCTTTATAAGGTTCCCGGCCTGCGGCCCTGTGAGTCTGAGGCTTGGTATAGCCTGTTTTTCTACCCTCGGTACGCCCTGAAGAATCAATAATAAATCCCCCACTTCTCAAAAAGAGGCGGGGGTTTTCTGTTGTTATAGGTTTACCTACGGGCCCCGCGCCCGCCAAAGCGGGCGCACTCAGCAATCGGAGCGGCGGGCAAAAGCCGTTAAGAAAAACACCCGTGCCGCCATTTGAGGCTCTGAAAGTTTTTACGGGCCAGGCATGACAGTGTTTTTTAGGCTTTTGAACGCCGCGACTTCCCTATTTGGGTCCAGGGCAGCTTTGGCCCGGCGCGTCCAGTGGACGAAACAGCCGGGCCGAAGCTGGCGCAGCGCTCCGGTTTTTGCAAGCGCCCTCCGCGGCGCGCCGCAAAAATCGGCTAAGCGCAAGAGGACAATAGCCCGTTTTAGCCTGATTTCCTCATTTGGTACGCGCTGAAAACCTATAAAAATGCAGCAACCCTCGTCCATCTCTGGGCGGGGGTTGTTTTTGGTTTAGAGCTTTTTAGGGGCGGCAGCTTTGCGGTCTGTTCCCCCAAAGGGGGATGTCGCGCAGCGACAGGGGGACACATTAAATGGGTGGAGGGTGGGTTTAGATAATAAAAGGGTATCACCTTGCAATTTCAAAGTCTGCGCCCTACAGCAGCTAAAGACATACCGACCCGCCAGCCCGCCAAAGCGGGCCTGTGGTCTCAATCGGAGCGGCGGGCAAAAGCCGTTAAGAAAAACACCCGTGCCGCCGTTTGAGGCCCTGTAAGTTTCCACGGGCCAGGCATGACAGTGTTTTTTAGGCTTTTGAACGCCGCGACTTCCCTGTCTGGGTCCAGGGTTCAGACCCTGGTCGTTAGGGTGGGTAGGGAGTCCAGAGGGCCTAGGGAGGGGGAGTCGAAACCCCCTCCCTGGCCCTCTGGCCCCAGCGGAGCGGACAAGAAGGAAAAGAAATGGAGTGTTAAAGGGTAGAGCGGCAAAGCGTAAGAAAACCCGTTTTATATTTTGTTTACCAAATTTCCACATATTGAGAACATTTCGCACTTGTACCGGGGCCTGTGCTGTGGTAAAATATAACTAACCAATCCGCGCAACGCAGGGCCGGGACTTGGGGGCGATTTGCGGTCCCCTCCCCGCCCCCAAAGGACCCGTCCCCCTTCCATCGGGTCTGGCGCAGGAGCATGAGAACTCAGGAGGTATTCCATTATGAATTATCTGGAAATTGAACAGGTTGTCGGCCGCGAGATTCTGGACTCCCGCGGCAACCCCACCGTTGAGGCAGAAGTGACCCTGGTCGACGGCACCGTCGGCCGCGGCTGCGCCCCCAGCGGCGCTTCCACCGGTGAATTTGAGGCCCTGGAGCTGCGGGACGGCGATAAGAGCCGTTACCTGGGCAAGGGCGTCACCAAGGCTGTGGAAAACGTCAATACCACCATCGCGGACGCCATTGTGGGCATGGACGCCTCCGACATCTACGCCGTGGACGCCGCCATGCTGGCCGCCGACGGCACCGAGGACAAGTCCAACCTGGGCGCCAACGCCATCCTGGCTGTGTCCATCGCAGTCTGCCGCGCCGCCGCCGCGTCCCTGGGCGTGTCGCTGTACCGCTTCCTGGGCGGCGTCAATGGCAACCGCCTGCCCGTCCCCATGATGAACATTCTGAACGGCGGCGCCCACGCCACCAACACCGTGGACACCCAGGAGTTCATGATTATGCCGGTGGGTGCAACCTCCTTCCGTGAGGCCCTGCGGATGTGCGCCGAGGTGTTCCACGCCCTGCAGTCCATCCTCAAGAGCAAGGGCCTGGCCACTTCGGTGGGCGATGAGGGCGGCTTTGCCCCCAACCTGTCCAGCGACGAGGAGACCATCGAGACCATCCTGGCCGCCGTCGAGAAGGCCGGCTATAAGCCCGGCGAGGACTTCATGATCGCCCTGGACGCCGCATCTTCCGAGTGGAAGGACCCCGTCAAGGGCAAGGGCCATTACAAACTGCCCAAGGCCGGCACCGAATACACTTCCAGCGAGCTGATCGCCCACTGGAAGAGCCTGGTGGAAAAGTACCCCATCATCTCCATCGAGGACGGCCTGGATGAAGAGGACTGGGAGGGCTGGCAGGAGCTGACCCGCGAGCTGGGCGGCAAGGTCCAGCTGGTGGGCGACGACCTGTTCGTCACCAACACCAAGCGCCTGGCCAAGGGCATCGCCCTGGGCGCCGGCAACGCCATCCTGATCAAGCTGAACCAGATCGGTTCGGTTTCCGAGACCCTGGAGGCCATCAAGATGGCCCACAAGGCCGGCTATGCCGCCGTCACCTCTCACCGTTCCGGCGAGACCGAGGACACCACCATCGCCGACCTGGCCGTGGCTCTGAACACCTGCCAGATCAAGACCGGCGCCCCCAGCCGCACCGAGCGCGTGGCCAAGTACAATCAGCTGCTGCGCATCGAGGAAGAGCTGGGCGCCAGCGCCGTCTATCCCGGCATGGGCGCATTCCAGGTCAAGCGCTGAGCCGTCCTTTTCCCCGCACACCAGGGGCAGTACAGTTTTCGGGCTGTACTGCCCTTTTTGTGCTGCCCGTTGAATCAAAACGCAACACCCCCCGTCTCGACAAGCTTCGCCCCCGGCGGTATACTGAAAGAAAAACCATCAGCGGCCCCGCGCCGCAGAAAGTGTGAACGTCCATGCCCCAGAACCCTCCCCGGCCCATGACCCAGCAGCAGGCCCAGTTTGTCAAGATGACCCAGACCCCCATCCCCCGGCTGGTGGCCGGCCTGGCGGTGCCCACCATCCTCAGCATGCTGATTACCAGCATCTACAACCTGGCCGACACCTTTTTTGTGGGCCAGATTTCCACCAGCGCCTCGGGCGCGGTGGGGGTGGTGTCCAGCCTGATGGCGGTAATCCAGGCGGTGGGGTTCATGCTGGGCCACGGCGCAGGCAGCGTCATCAGCCGCAGCCTGGGCAGCGGCGACGCCTATACGGCCTCCCGGTTTGCCTCCACCAGCTTTTTCACCGCGGTGGGGATGGGCGCGCTGCTGGGGGCCGGGGGCATTGCGGGCCTCACCCCCCTCATGCGGCTGCTGGGCAGCACCGAAACCATCCTGCCCCACGCCCGGGCCTATGCCTTTTATATTTTGCTGGCGGGTCCCTTCATGATGTCCAGCCTGGTGATGAACAACATCCTCCGCTATGAGGGCAAGGCCAATTTCGCCATGATCGGCCTGGTCACCGGCGGCGTGCTGAATATCGCTCTGGACCCGGTGTTCATCTTCGGCCTGGGGATGGGCACCGCCGGGGCGGGCCTGGCCACCGGTTTGAGCCAGCTGGTCAGCTTTGGGATTCTGCTGTCCATGTACCTGCGGGGCAAAACCGTCAGCAAGCTGGCCCTGCGCAACTACACCCGTTCGGCCCGGGACCTGGGCCTCATCCTCACCACCGGTCTGCCCAGCTTTGGCCGCCAGGGCCTGGCCAGCTTTGCCAGCATGATGCTGAATGTGGCGGCCCGCTCCTACGGCGACGCCGCCGTGGCCGCCATGAGCATCGTCAGCCGTATTTTCCAGTTCCTCATGTCGGTGGCCCTGGGCGTGGGCCAGGGGTTCCAGCCGGTGGCCTCCTACAACTATGGGGCCCAGAAATACCATCGGGTGCGGGCCGCCTGCGTTTTCACCATTCAGGCCAGTTTCGCCCTGCTCACCGTCATCGCCCTGGCCTGCCTGCTCAACGGCGAGGCCCTGGTCCGCCTGTTCCGGGACGACGACGCCGTCACCGCCATCGCCCTGCCCGCCTTCCGCTGGCAGTGCATCGCCACCCTGCTCCAGCCGGTGCTGGTGTGCAGCAATATGCTGTTCCAGAGCGTGGGCAAGTCGGGCCGGGCCACCTTTTTGTCCTGCTGCCGCCAGGGAATTTTCTTTATTCCGCTGATTCTGGTGCTGCCCCAGGTGTGGGGCCTGGCGGGGGTGCAGTACAGCCAGCCCATCGCAGATCTGTTGAGTTTTATGGTGGCGGTGCCCTTTGTGGTGCAGTTTTTGGCCGAGCTGGACCGGATGGACGCCCGCGTGCGGGCCGGTCAGCCCGCCGAATAACCCCCTTTCTCCCACCAAAAACCTAAAAATCCTGATACAGGCCTCCGGGTTTTGTGCAACACGCCAAAAGCCCGCCGCCGCACTTGTGAGAAATTACGACAGGTGGTATAATTTGTACACAAGTGGGAAAGCCGCACCCCGGCGTCCTGTGCCGCCCGGCGGAGAAAAACCTCTGTGCGGGCTGGGGCTTTCCTGCGCAGGTCCGTTGACACGGCGGACCGCGCGGCGGCCCTGGGGTGCGTTTAGGTATGATATACACAAACGGAGGGAAAAGATCATGAGAACCGTAGAGCAGACCCTGATTGAGCCGGGCCGGTATTACACCATCGCGGCCGCATCGGGCAACGTGATCGGCTACACCGAAAAGCCCGAAGACGGCGCCGAGCTGCGCCTGGGCAAATACGAGCACAAGCCCGAGCAGGAGTGGCTGTTTGACCGTGTGGGCGAGAACGCCTACCGGATTCACTGCCGCGCCAACGGCAAGGTCATCGACCTGATGATGGCCGGCACCGACAACGGCACCTGGCTGCACCTGTGGGACGATGTGCTGGGCAGCAGCCAGATGTGGACCCTGGTGCCCGAGAACGACGGCACCGTCCGTCTGGTGAGCCCCTGGGCCAGCGGCAAGTGCGTGGACACCGTGGGCATGGGCAGCCCGGCCGGCGCCATCCTGCAGATCTGGCAGGAGAGCCCCGGTGTGGACCAGCTGTGGACCATCCGCGCCGTGAAGGACCGCAAGGCCGCCGAGCCCGCCGAGGAGGTCAAGGCCGAGGCTCCTGTCGCCGAGGTCAAGGCCGAGGAACCCGTCAAGGCTGAGGAGCCGGTGGCGGAGGCTGCCCCCGCTGTCGAGGCCGCCGCAGAGCCCGCCCCCAAGAAGCGCGCCTGCCGCACCAAGAAGGCCGAGGAGCCCGCCGCACCTGCCGTCGAGGTTAAGGCCGAGGAGAAGGCCGCCCCCGCCGTCGAGGTTAAGGCCGAGGAGAAGGCCGCCCCCGCTGTTGAGGTTAAGGCCGAGGAGAAAGCTGCACCCGCCGTCGAGGTCAAGGTCGAGGAGAAGGCTGCCCCCGCTGCTGAGGTCAAGGCTGAGGAGCCCGCCGCTCCCGCTGCCAAGCGCGGCGGCCGCACCAAGTCGGCCAGTGCCTCCAAGCGCCGTTCCCGCAAAAAGTAAACCCTGAAAAAACCTTCTGCGCTGCGCCCTTTGGGGTGCGGCGCTTTTTGCTGCGCAGAACCTTCACCTGAAAAGTCACTCTTTTTCACCATCCGGCCCCGCCTCCCCCGTTGACAAACCCATCCCGCCTGTGTATAATAATTTGCAGTCAAGTTGCAAATTCGCGGCAGGAACGCTTCCGGCGGCCTGCCGCTCGTTTTGGGCGGGGGTTGTTTTCCCCTGCTCCCGCCCCGGAGGTTGAAAAAAGGTATGAAGAAGTTTCACAAGATTGCTGCCGCCCTGCTGGCCGTCTGCCTGGCGGGGGTTTTGCTGGCCGGATGTGCCGGGAGCAGTTCTTCCGGCCCTTCGGCCGTCCCGTCCGGGTCGTCCCAGCCCCAGCAGGACGGGAGCCTGCAGGTGGTCACCACCATTTTTCCCATCTATGACTGGGCCCGTCAGGTGATCGGGGACGTGCCGGGTGTGGAGCTGGTATGGCTCCAGGACACCGGCGTGGATATGCACAGCTATCAGCCCTCGGCGGAGGATATGCTGAAACTGTCCTCCTGTGATGTGTTCCTGTATGTGGGGGGCACCTCGGACAGCTGGGTGGACGGCGCCCTGAAAGAGGCCGTCAACCCCGACATGAAGGTCCTGAGCCTGCTGGAGATTCTGGGGGACAACGCCCGCCTGGAGGAGCTGACCGAAGGGATGCAGGCCGAGGACCATGAGGGCCACGACCACGGCGACGAGGACGAGTACGACGAGCACGTGTGGCTGTCGGTGAAAAACGCCTCTCTCCTGACCCAGTCCATTGCCGACACCCTGGCCCAGCTGGACCCGGACCACGCCGACGCCTACGCCGCCAATGCGGCCGCCTATGAGGCCCAGCTGGCCGACCTGGACGCCCAGTATCAGGCCGCGGTGGACGCTGCATC
Source organism: Faecalibacterium sp. An192 (assembly GCF_002160175.1). Taxonomy (NCBI): domain Bacteria; kingdom Bacillati; phylum Bacillota; class Clostridia; order Eubacteriales; family Oscillospiraceae; genus Faecalibacterium; species Faecalibacterium sp. An192. The sequence goes on along the minus strand of NZ_NFKB01000009.1, from coordinate 62,328 downwards.
GGTGAAAACGGTGCTGTTCGGGGACCGGTTCCCCTTCCGGTACCTGACCGAGGACTACGGCCTGGAGGTATACGCCGCCTTCCCGGGCTGCTCGGCCGAGACCGAGGCCAGCTTTGAGACCATCGCCTTCCTGGCCGGCAAGGTGGACGAGCTCCACCTGCCCGCGGTGCTGACCATCGAGAATTCGGACCAGCGTGTGGCCCAGACCATCATCCAGAATACCGCGTCCAAGGACGCCGCCCTGCTGCGTCTGGATTCGATGCAGGGCACCTCGGCGGAGGACGTGGCCGCCGGCACCACCTATCTGTCCATTATGGAGTCCAACCTGGACGTTTTGAAAGCCGCTCTGGCATAAAGGAGACACTATGGCACTGATTACCTGCAAGGATCTGACCCTGGGTTACGAGAACACCCGGGTGGCAGAGCACCTTTCCTTCACGGTGGAAGAAGGGGATTACCTGTGCATCGTGGGCGAGAACGGCTCGGGCAAGTCCACCCTGATGAAAACCCTGCTGGGGCTGCGGCCCCCGCTGGCGGGGACCATCACCTTCAGCGACGGCCTGCACAAAAACGAAATCGGCTACCTGCCCCAGCAGACTCCCCTTCAGCGGGATTTCCCCGCCTCGGTGCAGGAAGTGGTGTTGTCGGGATGCCTGAGCCGGTGCGGCCTGCGGCCCTTCTTCTCCAGGGAGGAGAAAGCCCTGGCGGCCCGCAACATGGAGCGGCTGGGGATTGAGGGCCTGGCCCGCCGGTGCTATCGGGAGCTGTCGGGGGGCCAGCAGCAGCGTGTGCTGTTGGCCCGGGCCCTGTGCGCCACCCGCAAGCTGCTGCTTCTGGACGAGCCGGTGGCGGGCCTGGACCCCAAAGTCACCGCCGAGCTGTACGAGCTGATCGCCGAGCTGAACCGGGCCGACGGCATCACCGTCATCATGATTTCCCACGACATTGCGGCGGCGGCCCAGTACGCCAGCCATATCCTTCATATCGGGGAGGGCCAGCGGCTGTTCTTCGGGACGTCGGCGGCCTACCTGACCAGCCCGGTGGGCCAGATGTTCGCCCCGGTTGAGAAAGGCGGTGACAACGCATGAGCGCGTTTCAGACCCTGCAATACTATTTCACCTTTCCCTTTGTCCGCTACGCCCTGATCGTGGGCGTCCTGATTGCCCTGTGCGCGTCCCTGTTCGGTGTGACCCTGGTGCTCAAGCGGTTTTCCTTCATCGGAGACGGCCTGTCCCATGTGGCTTTCGGAGCCCTGGCGGTGGCGGCCGTGTTCAACCTCACCGACGAGATGCTGCTGGTGCTGCCGGTGACGGTGATTGCCGCCATCCTGCTGCTGCGCAGCGGCCAGAGCGCCAAGCTCCAGGGCGACGCCGCCATCGCGGTGCTGTCGGTGGGCACCCTGGCCATCGGCTACCTGCTGATGAACCTGTTTTCCACCAGCACCAACCTGTCCGGCGACGTGTGCAGCACCCTGTTCGGCTCCACCTCCATCCTGACCCTGACCCAGGCCGAAGTGTGGCTGTGCGTGGTGCTGTCGGTGGTGGTGATTGCCCTGTTTGTAGTGTTCTACAACCGGATTTTTGCCGTCACCTTTGACGAGGCCTTTGCCTCGGCCACCGGCCTGCCCGCCAGCCGCTACAGCCTGCTGATTGCGGTGGTGGTGGCGGTCATCATCGTGCTGGCCATGAATCTGGTGGGTTCTTTGCTGATTTCGGCCCTCATCATCTTCCCGGCTCTGTCGGCCATGCGGCTGTTCAAGAGTTTCCGTGCGGTCACCATCTGCGCGGCGGTGGTGTCGGTGGTGTGCGCTGTGGCGGGCATCCTGATTTCGATTCTGGCCGGAACCCCGGTGGGTTCCACCATTGTGGCGGTGGACCTGGGAGTCTTTGCCCTCTTTGCTCTGGCGGGGGCCGTCACCGGCGGGGTGCAGGGATGAAGCAGCGTCTCTGTCGTTTTTGGGCGGCCCTGACGGCAGCCCTCCTGTTGGCGGGCTGCGGCGGTTCCGCCTCCTCCCAGGATCCGGCGGATTCAGTCCCGGCGGCTCCGCCCGCTTCCAGCGTCCCGGCCCAGCCCGAGGCCGAGACCCAGGCGGAAGGCTCTGACATCCAGGTGGACGTAGACCTCACCACCCTCAGCAGCACCATGGTGTTTGCGGAGGTGAGCAACCTGCTGTACGATCCCATCCCCTATCTGGGCAAGACGGTGCGGATGCAGGGAGAGTTCTCGGTGGACCACGCCTACACCATGGACGGCGAGCTGGATCTGAGCAAGAACTATTTCTACTGCATCATTGAGGACGCTCTGGCCTGTTGTGCCCAGGGTCTGGAGTTCAGTCTGGCGGACGCCCCTGCCTACCCGGAAGGCTATCCCGAGGAGGGCAGCCAGATCACCGTGGTGGGCACGGTGGAATTTTTCGAAGAAAACGGGTTCCGCCATCTCCGCCTCGGCAACGCCTACTTTTCTGAAGAAAAGTAGGCAAAAGACTTTCACCTGGTACCGCTGACTGCTGTGGACTTCACCAGGCCCTGCCGGCGGTAAACTTACAGCCGCTTTATAAGGCTCCCGGCCTGCGGCCCTGTGAGTCCAAGATTTTGTGTGGCCTGTTTTTCATCCCCGGCACGCGCTGAAAAAACAATATAACAAATCCCCCGCTTCTCCAAAAGAGGCGGGGGTTATTTGTTGATGTTTAGAATCTTTTAACCGGGTTGTTTTTCACCCCAGCGCCACATCCAGCGCCATCATCAGGGTGAATCCCAGAGCAAAGGCCAGCGGGCCGATGTCGGAATGTCCGCCCTCGGTCATCTCAGGCACCAGTTCCTCCACCACCACATACAGCATGGCGCCGGCGGCGAAACTCAGCAGCCAGGGCAGAGCCGGGATCACCAGGCTGGCGGCCATCACGGTAAAGAACGCGGCCAGAGGCTCCACCGCCCCCGACAGCACCCCGTCCAGGAAGGCCCGGGGCCGGCTGGCCCCTTCCGCCCGCAGCGGCATGGACACGATGGCTCCCTCGGGGAAATTCTGGATGGCGATGCCCAGCGACAGGGCCAGCGCCCCCGCCAGAGAGATTTCCCCCTCTCCGGCCAGCCAGGCGGCATACACCACGCCCACCGCCATCCCTTCCGGGATGTTGTGGAGGGTCACCGCCAGCAGCATCATGGTGATGCGGGGCAGCCGGGCCGGCGGGCCCTCGGGGCTGTCGGCATCCTGATGCAGATGGGGGATCAGATGGTCCAGCGCCAGCAGGAACAGCACCCCCAGCCAGAAACCGCCCGCCGCCGGCACAAAGGACCACACGCCCAGCCCGGCCGATTCGGCTTCTTCCAGCGCCGGGATCAGCAGGCTCCAGATGGACGCCGCCACCATCACGCCCGCTGCAAATCCAATCAGCATCCGGCGCACCTCCAGCCGCAGCTGGTCCCGCATCAAAAACACGCATCCCGCGCCCAGGGACGTCCCTGCAAAGGGGATCAGAATCCCCAAAATCATCTCTTTCGTCATAGATTCACCCTCGTTTCTCCTGCATTTGGACGGCCGTCCCTCCCCTGCGGCCTTCCCCATTCTATTCCGGGGGCGGCGGTGCGGTGTCTGCCGGGACGGCGCGGCTTTGCGGTTTGTTATGACAAACCAGCGTCTTTTTCAAAAGGGCTGTCCCCCTTTGGGTCGGGCAGCCCCGCAGTTTTTCTGCTCTATGGCCCTATTATAGTGGGTCCCCTCTCCCCTGTCAAGGCGGATGGTGTCCGGGTCACATTCCGGCAAAAATCCGCCCCTCAGAGGCTTCAAAAGGGCGTTTGAAGGGGGCCGGGCCGGTTATTTCCGGCCCAGCAGCCGCAGGATCAGCAGCGCCGCTTCCACCCCCGCCAGGGCGATCAGCAGCGCAATCACCAGCATCAGCGCCACAATGCCGGCAGGGTTGCCGGGGGCCAGCACCATGCAGGCCACCCGGGCCAGAACGGCAATCACCAGCAGGCAGACCAGCCACTGGGCCAGCTCCTTCATCCGCTTCATAATGCCTCCTGTTTGAGGGCGGCAATCAGCCGCTCCATCAGGGCCACCCGGTTAAAGGGGGTCATCAGATAGAACCCGTCGGCGTAGGGCGCCGCCGCACGAGCCATTTCCAGCGAAATTTCCAGCCCCAGGGCCTCGCCCTGGGCCCGGTCCGCCCCCTCGTACCGGCGGATGATGGCCTCATCCACATGGATGCCGTTGATTTCGTTCTCCATGTACAGGGCGTTCCGCTGGCTCACCACCGGCAGGATGCCCGCCAGGATTTTGGCGTCGGGCAGGGCGGCCCGGGCGGCTTTCAGGTTGTCCACCGCCGCCTCCGACAGCACCGGCTGGGTCAAAAAGCCCGCCATGCCGCTGGCCTGCTTTTCCTGGGCCCGGCGCAGCTCCACGTCAAAGTTCCGGGCGTTGAGGTTGAGAGCGCCAAAGACGGTCATGCCCGGCAGGGCCTCCCCCGGGCCCGCCAGGGAGTGAATGTACCGGGCCAGCTTGCGGGAGTTGAACTGGTAGACGTTTTTCACCTCGTCCCGCTCGGCGGTGGGGATGGGGTCTCCGGTGATGGCCAGCACTTCCCGCACCCCCTCGGCATAAAGCCCCAGCAGCAGGGCCTTGGTGGCGTTCAGGTTCCGGTCCCGGCAGGTCATGTGGGGCAGAGCTACCATGCCCAGTTCCCGCCGCAGCTTGCAGGCGGTGAGGGAGGAATCCACCCGGGCCCGGGCGATGGGGCAGTCCGCCACCGTAACGGCGTCGGCGCCCGCGGCCTGGAGCCGCCGGGCCCCCTCCACATAGCCCGACAGGTCGGCGTCCTTGGGGGAGTCCAGCTCCACCGCAATTACCTTTTCCCCCCGGGCCAGCTTTTGCAGGAAGGGGTCGGCGGGGGTCAGCAGAGGGGTGTCGGCAGGGACGTCCGCCGCCGGGGCCGACGCCGCAATGGGCATGGGGGTGGATTCCAGAGCCTGGCGCAGGGCGGCGATGTGGGCGGGGGTGGTGCCGCAGCAGCCTCCCAAAATCACCCCGCCCCGCTGCCGGATGCGGCACAGTTCCCGGGCAAAATAGTCGGGCCGGCCCTGGTACACCACCCGGCTGCGGGTCACCAGCGGATAGCCTCCGTTGGGCATGGCCGACACCGGCAGGCCGCAGCCGGTCACCGCCGGCAGCACCGACGCCATGGCGCTGGGCGCCAGCAGGCAGTTGAGGCCCACCGCGTCCACATGGCCGCACCGGGCCATGTGGGCCGCCAGTTCCCGGCAGGAACGGCCTTCCCGGGTGTAGCCGTCGGGCAGGGCCGCAAAGGACACCAGGATGAAGGCCTCGGGCCGCCGTTCCTTGATGAAGGCCGCCGCCTCGGCTACCCCCTCGTCGGTGCTCAGGGTTTCAAACAGGAAGTTTTCCGCCCCCAGGTCCAGAAAGACCTGAGCCGCCGCCCGGTAGGTCTGGGCGGCCGGGGCGGCATCGGTGGCCGGGGCCGGGCCCAGGTCGGCAAATACCGCCGCACCGGTTCCCTCGGCGGCCCGGCAGGCCAGACGCCAGCCGGCGGCCGCCAGTTCCTGCCAGTTGTCCAGGCCGGCGGCGGCCATCCGGGGCAGGCCGAAGGTATTGGTCTTGATGGCCTCGGCCCCGGCGTCCAGGTATTCCCGGTGGACGGCCAGAATCCCCTCGGGGTCGGCAAGGTTGGCCTGTTCGCATTCCATACCGGGGCGGCCTTTATAATAGGTCCCCATGCCCCCGTCGAACACCAGGACCCTGTCTCGCAGAATATCGCGCGCGTTTTTCATAGATTTGTCTCACTTTCAGCGGTTTATGGTACCAGTGTAGCGGTCTGGGCCAAATTGTCAAGCACCGCTTGCATAAAAGACGGTTTTCCGTTATACTGGTCTGCACACACAGGAAAGGAAGATGATGCCGGATGCGCCATGTTGGCACACAAACCCTCGAAACCCCGCGGCTGGTTCTGCGCCGCCTTTTGCCGGAGGACGCCCCGGCCATGTACCGCAACTGGGCCAGCAATCCGGCGGTCACCCGTTACCTCCGCTGGGAGCCCCACAAAGACGTCCTGGAGACCTGCGCCCTGCTGACGGCCTGGTCGGTTCTGTACCAGAACCCCGACTATTACCAGTGGGCCATGGTGGAGAAGGACACCGGCGAGTTGATCGGCTCCATCAGCCTGGCGGACGGCCGGGCCGGTGAACCGGAATCCGTCCGTGCCTGGGCGGAGCGGGGCGCCGACCTGGCGGAAGGGATCTGGGAGCCGGGCTACTGCATTGGGCAGCCCTGGTGGAACCACGGCTATACCACCGAAGCCCTGCAGGCGGTGGTGGACTATTGGTTCGTCAAGGCGGAAGGCAGCTGGCTGGCCTGCTGCCATGCGCTGGAGAACCCCGCCAGCGGCGCGGTGATGCAGAAAGCGGGCTTTGTCTACGACCACGACGCGGTGTATCACAAATTTGACGGAACCCCGGTGGACTGTCACGTCTACCGTTTGACCCGGGCGGAATGGGCCGCCCACAAGAGAAAGGAACTGTTTTGAGCGAACTGTATGATATTCTGGTAGAGACGCCCCCCACCCCCACCCTGCTGCTGGCGCTGGACCAGGGAGCCTGGGACTGTGAGCGGAGCCTGGGGGAACTGGCGGCCCTCTGCGAGGCCAACCACATGGAAGCGGTGGGCGAAGTGGTGCAGAAGCGGTCCACCCCCGAGGCGGGCACCGTTCTGGGCAGCGGCAAGCTGGAGGAGGCCCGGATGGCCGCCGAACAGCTGGGCGCCCAGTGCGCCGTCTTTGACGGAGAGCTGACCGGCAGCCAGATCCGCAATATTTCGGCGGCGGTAGGGGTGGAGGTCATCGACCGCACCATGCTGATTCTGGAAATTTTCCGCAGCCGCGCGGTGACCAACGAGGGCAAACTGCAGACCGAGCTGGCCCTGCTGAAATACCGTCTGCCCCGTCTGCAGGGCATGGGCGAGAGCCTGAGCCGTCAGGGCGGCGGCGGCGGTGGCGGCGGCGGCGCCCGGCGCGGCGCCGGCGAGACCAAGCTGGAACTGGACCGCCGCCACATCCACGCCCGCATCGACACTTTGGCCGAGCGTCTGGCCGAAATGGAAAAGCGCCGGGGCGAGAGCCGCCGGGCCCGGGCCAAGACCGGGATGCCGGTGGTGAGCCTGGTGGGCTACACCAACGTGGGCAAATCCAGCCTGATGAACGCCCTGTGCGGCCCCAGCGTGGCCGAGGCGGATATGCTGTTCGCCACCCTGGACCCCACCAGCCGCAAGCTGGTGCTGCCCAGCGGCATGGCGGTGCTGCTGGTGGATACGGTTGGTTTTGTGTCCCGGCTGCCCCATAACCTGGTGGAGGCCTTCAAGAGCACCCTGGAAGAGGCGGCCTGGTCGGACGTCATCGTCCAGGTGGCGGACGCCGCCGACCCCCTGCGGGAGGAACAGCTGGCGGTGACCCAGGAGGTTCTGGACAGCCTGGACTGCGACGACATCCCCCGCCTGACCGTCTACAACAAGTGCGACAAGCCGGGGGCCGCCGCCTTCGACCCCGATATCCTCCTCACCAGCGCCAAGACCGGCCTGGGCCTGGACCGCCTGCTCCAGCGGCTGGACCAGCTGCTCAGCGACCGGGTGCGGACCATCCGGGTGCTGCTGCCCTATGACGCTTTGGGCCTGGCCGCCCCCATGCGGGAGCGCGGCAGCGTCCTGACCGAGGAATACCGCCCCGAGGGCCTGTATCTGGAAGGCATCGTCAAGCGGGAGGACCTCCACGTCTTCGAGAACTATCTGGTTTAAGATTTCCCTGCAATCAAAAACAGCTCCCCTGCCCGTCATCCCGGGCGAGGGAGCTGTTTCGTTTTCCACCGGCAGAAAACCCCCGTATAACACAAAAACCCGCCTGGCAGCGGGTTTTTGTGTATAGAGGGGTGGGAAAGTATATAAAGCAGTAAATCTCATTGGAACGGCCCGGCGCGCACCACGGCGCAGCGCGGCCCTGTGATTTGTATTATACCCAAATCCGATTTATTGTCAAATTGTAAATTTTCAAAATGCCTTATCATTTCACTTTACTTTTTCGGTAAAACTTTATATAATTAAACCTGGAATCAGACTGTTTCACATTTTTGCCCAAGTTTGTGATTTTTTACAACTGAAAACTTTATTAAAAGAAAATTTTATCTATTTCACCGGAATTCACCGGGAATAGATCGATGGAGGTAATCGAACCATGGATGATTTGGACCGTAAGATCCTCTCCCTTCTGGCGCGCAATGCGCGGATGCCCGTCAAGGAAATCGCGGAGCACGTCTCCCTCACCAGCCCGGCGGTTTCCAGCCGGATTCACAAGCTGGAATCCGACGGGATCATCGGGGGCTATACTGTGGTCCTGAACCGCCCCGCCAACCGTCTGTATGTGGATGCCCTCATCAGCCTGTCGGTGGCGCCGTCGGAGCGGGAAGGTCTGCTCAGCCTGCTGCAGAACAGCAAAGAGGTGCTCCAGTGCTATCACGTCACCGGAGAGTATACCTTCCTCATCAAGGTCAGCTGCGGCAGCATGATGCAGCTGGAACAGCTGATTCTCCAGTTCCAGAAGCTGGGCAGCACCTGCACCCAGATCATTCTGTCCACCCCGGTGGATCACGGCCCGCTGGAATCCCTGCAGCTGTAACCCGTCGGACTTTCCGAGCTGTTTTCAAGGACCTCTTCCGGCCCCGCAAGGGGCGGAGGAGGTCTTTTTTGCCGGCGCGGGCGGGGTTTGTAAGAAATTGTAAACCCTTTTTGAACGACCGCAATTTTCCCCCGGGGCTGTTCGTATAGCATGTGACAGGACTTCACAGGGGACTTGCGGGGCGCATAAAATGCCCCCGGACGGCCCATCCTGTGGGAAAGCACCGCTCCCCTGTGTTTCAATCAAACCGTTTTAACATGAAAGGAAATAAAGACTTATGAAAAAGATTCTGATTGCCGCTGTTGCCGCTTCCATGGCCCTGTTTGCCTTTGCCGCCTGCGGCGCCAGCTCCTCCTCCAGCGTTTCGGAGCCCAAGGATTACAGCCAGATCATCCACGACGCCCGCAACGACGAGGACAACGAGACCATGCTCATCCTCAACATCGACAAGGACGGCAACTTCTCCGCCACCGACGGCTACAGCGAGGAGGCCACCACCGAGGACCTGCAGGCCCAGGCCGAAAACTTCATCCTGCCCATGCTGGGCCTGTCGGAGGGCGACTATGAGAGCCTGTCGGCCTCGGTGTCCCTGATGAACGTCCGCAGCTATGCGGTGGCCATCGTCAAGCCCGCCGAGGGCAAGACCGACACCGTCAAGCAGGCCCTGGAGGACTACGTCACCAGCCAGCAGAAGTCGATGCAGAACTACCTGGCCGACCAGTACGAGATCGCCAAGGCAGCCACCGTCACCACCGTCCCCTCCGGCGAGGTGGTGCTGGTCTGCTGTGAGGATTCCGACGCCGTCCTGACCTCCATCCAGGACGCTCTGGCCGCCTGAACCTGACCCCTTGACCTCTCCGGGAGTCCCCCTCTCCCTTTTCCGGCCCGCAGCCCAAAGCTGCGGGCTTTTTTGTGTGCCGGCAGGGTTCGCCCTGGTGAAAATGGGCTAAGCGCAAGAGTGGTGTAAAGACTCTGCGGAAGTGCCGAACACCCGGAAAGTGCATGGTACACAGCGAAACCCCCGTCCGGGAAAGTGTACTTTTCCGGATGGGGGTTTTTGTGCTTTTTGTGAAATTTATTATACCAAAAATTGGGCGGAGCATCAATTATACCAAAGTATTAGACCGGATTTAAGAGGCCATCCGGAAAGGTACACCTTTTCGGACGCAAACCAAAGGAGGAACCCATGACCTGTATGAAAAAGCTGACGGCGCTGCTGGTGTCGGCGGCGCTGGCGCTGAGCCTGCTGGCGGGCTGCGGCGGCAGCAAGGCCCTGTCCCAGGTGATCGCCGACCTGCTCAGCGGCCAGTACAACAATGTCACGGTGGAGGTGGACCCCGCCCTCACCGCCGCCCTGAAAAAAGCCGCCGCGGCCGGCGACACCCAGGAGGAGGTATTGGCCGCCCTGGTGGAAAACCTAAGCCTCTCGGGCGGCAGCATCACCTTTAACAATCTGGGGGACGGCCAGCAGGGCCAGCACGGCGTGACCCTCACCTTCCAGCCCGGCAGCGACCCCGAAGCCGCCGCCCGGTCGGCCTTCACCGAGTGGAACCGAGTCTTTTCCTCCCTGCCCGATGACGGCAGCTACCGCGCCCATGTCTCCATGATCGAGGCCGAGGGCGGCTATTACATCGCGGTGGATGTGGAGGTGCTCAAGGCCGGCAGCCACGACAAGGATGAGCCCGACGACAACGACGAGGACGAAGATGATGAGCCTGCTCCGTCAAAAGATCCTTATACCAAGGTAGACGATCAAAACTACACCATCAATACCTCGGAAGGTCTGCAAAAGCTGGTCGAAGATTTGAACTGGCCCAAGGCAAATACCATTCTTTCCGTCAATATCACCCTGAACTGTGATGTCACCCTCGATGACACTTGGATTCCTATCGGTACCGAACAAAACCCCTACACCGGCACCTTTGACGGCCAGGAACACACCATTGATGGGCTGAACGTCAGTGGCAACTATGAATATGCCGGTCTGTTCGGCTATATCCAGGGCGGCACGGTGAAGAACCTGACCCTGAATAGCCCCAAGGTCACCAGCACCTACGAAGATGACAGCGGAGACGGCATCGGTACCCCGATCAGCCCCGGCTGTATCGGTGGAGTGGCGGGCTTTAACGATGGCTTCATTGAAAATTGCCATGTGGAGGGTGGTAGCGTTCATTCCACTATCTCCGCCTGCAACGCCGGCGGTGTGGTGGGCCAGAATGGCGGCGACGTCACCGGCTGTTATACCACCTGCAGTGTAATACTCAAGGATAAGGATGATAACTTCGCTGGCGGCGTGGTGGGATGGAACAACGGCGGCAGCGTCACCGCCTGCTGCTCCACCAGCTCTGTGAGCGGCTACAACGCCGGCGGCGTGGTGGGCAGCAACAGCGGCACCGTCACCGCCTGCTACCATGCAAACGGCTCCGTCTCCGGCAACAGAGCTGGCGGCGTGGTGGGGTATAACTTAACCTTCTCCTTTGGCGGCACCGTCTTTGGCGGCACCGTCACCGCCTGCTACTGGAGCGGCACCGGCCCAACCTGCGGAATAGGATGGCCTGAAAGCGATATCAATGCCACCAAGGTGGACGGCAGCACTGTCGAATGGACAGAATCGGTCGGGGAAACTCTGAGCGCCATGGATGCTATGAACGAGGCGCTGAAGGGCGGAGACTGGCAGTATCTGGACAACACCGCCAGCGGCAACCCGCCTCTTACACTTAAGAAAACCGGCTGACCCTCACCCCCGCTCTCCCACTCCGGGAGGGCGGGGGTTTTATCATTGATTTTTCAGCACGTACCAAATGAGGAAAGTGGGCTAAAACGGGCTTTGCATCGCATCGGGCCGCAGGCCGGGAGCCTTCTAAAGAGGCTGGAACCTTGCCGCCGGCAGGGCCTTGTGAAGCCCACAGCAGTCAGCGGTACCAGTTGAAAGCTTTTTGGTTCCTTTTTCTCGAAAAAGGAACTTGCCTGCTTTTCTGAAGAAAAGCAGGTGTTTTTTATGGGGAAAGTGTGCTATAATGTAGTTTGATTGTGTGACAAGACCCGGCCGCCCCCGCGGCCCCGGAAACAGGAGCGGCCCATGAAAGCAACCATCGTCATCCCCAACATCAACGGCAAAGGCTGGCTGAAAGATTCCATCGAATCCATCTACGCCCAGACCGAGCAGGACTTTGAACTCATTGTGGTGGACAACGGTTCCACCGACGAAAGCCTGGACCAGGCCCGCAGCTATTGCAGCCGGCCCAACTTCACCCTGATCGAAAACGGCCACAACACCGGTTTTTCCCACGCGGTGAACCAGGGCATTGCCCGGGCCCAGAGCGAATATGTGGTGCTGTTCAACAACGACGCCTTCGCCGAGCCCCAGTGGCTGGCCGAGCTGATCCGTGCGGCGGACAGCGACCGCCGGATTTTCGCGGTCCAGAGCCTGATGATCCGCCACTTTGACCGGGAACTGGCCGACGACGCCGGCGACTACGTCACCTGGATGGGCTTTGCCTGCAAGACCGGCGACGGCCGCCGCGCCAGCCGCTACACCAGACAGAAACGGATTTTCTCGGCCTGCGGCGGTGCGGCCCTCTACCGCAAGAGCATCCTGGACGAGATCGGCGGCTTTGACGAGAACTTTTTCGCCTACTTCGAGGACGTGGACCTGAGCTGGCGGGCCAATAATGCCGGCTACAAGAATATCCTGTGCCCCGCGGCCCGCTGCTACCACATCTGCGGCGCCAGCACCGGCGCGGTGCGGTACAACGCCTTCAAGAGCCAGCAGAGCGGCCGCAACAGCATCCTTCTCCCCCTCAAAAACGAGCCCGCCCTGATGCTTTTGGTCAACGCCCTGCCCCTGCTGGCGGGCTACCTGCTGAAATACTATAAGTTCCACAAACAGGGCTTTGGGGACGCCTGGGACAAGGGTATGCACGAGGCCTTTGCCATTCTCCGGGAGGGCCGGCTGGGCAAGCGGCCTTTCCGCCTGCGGGACCTGCCCCATTACCTGCTGATGGAACTGTGGATGATCTGGAACATGGTGCCCTATCTGTGGTACCGGCTGGTGGTGGTCCGCTTCGACCTGAAATAATCCCCTCTCCACAAAAAAAACAAGACGCTCCGCCATCTTTCGGCAGAGCGTCTTGTTTGTCTCACCGGGCCGGGGCCCGGGGTGTTTCGGCTGTGTGGGGTCAGGCGGCTGCGTCGGTGGAGGCAGCCTCGCTGCCGGCGCTGGAAGCGGCCTCACTGCTGGCGGCGGCTTCGCTGCTGGCGGCCTCGCTGGACGCCGCTTCACTGGATGCGGCCCCGCTGGACGCGGAACTGCTGGAATCGGCGTTGGGGTTGACTCCCGAGCGGATGGCGTCCTGAAGCTGTTCGGGGTCCATCATCACCACCGAGTTGGCCGCCTGGGAGGAGGCTGCCTGTTCGGGCTTGGTGGCGCTCTCGGTCAGGCCGGTGAGGTACCAGCTGCCGCTGGTCCGCTCAAAGATATAGTCCATATATTTGGTGGGGGTGTCGGACTGGGTGCTGATGAGGTCGTCCTGGGTGCTGGTGGGGATATAGCCCACGGTGACGTGGAGCTTGCCGTCCTCCTTGAACATCTTGACCACGTCGGCGCGATAGTAGCCCACGCCGCCGGTGACCGGGATGCTGTAGCACTGGGTGGCCTCGTCAAAGACGATGGTCATGTCGTCCATGTCAAAGCTGCGGTGGGTCAGCTGGAAGGAGGGGCCCACCAGCCGGGCCAGATAGGCGTCCACCTCCACCGCCGGCAGCAGCAGCTGTTCGGTGGTGGGGTCGTGGGCGTAGTTGTCAAAGTTGCCCTGGGTCTCCTGGATGCTGTAGATGCAGCCCCAGACGGCGGCCTCACGCAGGGTCAGGTCGTCGATGTTCTCGATGCCCTCGAAGGGCAGCGGGTCGAACAGCACCAGACCTTCCAGCTTGTCCTCGTATTCTTTCATCTGTTCGGTGTTGTCAAACAGGCCGGCCACCAGCCGGTAGCCCGCCCCCAGCACCGTAAAAATCCCGATGACCAGCAGCACCAGCATCACCAGCCCCAGCGCCTGACGGCGGCGGCGGCGATGGATGCGTGCGTGTTCCTCCGGGGTGACATAGGTTCTCATGTTGTGTCTGTCTCCTGCCTTCCAACAAATCGTTTTCGGCCCGGTGGGGCCGGTTTGTGCAATGACTCTCCGTATAGTATAGCACATTGTGCCTCATGGCGCAAAAGATTGGCTATGGTAATTTTGTGAAATGATGTCGAAGCCGCCTCTTGCCAGGGCCGCCCGGCATGCTATAATAGCCTTATGCCGACTGCATAAAAAAGGAGTGTTACCGTATGATCCGTTTCACCAACGATTACAGCGAGGGCTGCCATCCCTCCATTCTGGAGGCCATGGCCGCCACCAACACCGAGGGGAACCCCGGTTATTCCACCGACCCCCACTCGGCCCGCGCCCATGATCTGATCCGCCAGGCCATCGGCCGTCCCGACGCCGACGTCCACCTGCTGGTGGGCGGCACTCAGACCAACGCCACCGCCATTGCGGCCTTCCTGCGTCCCTATGAGGCGGCCATCGCCGCCGCCAGCGGCCACATCTGCGTCCACGAGACCGGCGCCATCGAGGCCACCGGCCACAAGTGCATTGCCTGCCCCGCCGTGGACGGCAAACTGACCCCCGACGCCATCCGCACCGCGGTGGCATCCCATCCCGACGAGCACATGGTCAAGCCCAAGCTGGTCTACATCAGCCAGACCACCGAGATCGGCACCGTCTACAGCCTGGCCGAGGTGGAGGCCCTGCGGGCCGTCTGCGATGAGCTGGGCCTGTGGCTGTACCTGGACGGCGCCCGGCTGGCCAGCGGCCTGGCCGCCGGCGGCCCCTCCCTCACCGACCTGGGCCGGCTGTGCGACGCCTTCTACATCGGCGGCACCAAGAACGGCGCTTTGTTCGGCGAGGCCCTGGTGATCCTGAACCCGGCCCTCAAGCCCGATTTCCGCTACAACATCAAGCAGCGGGGCGGCATGCTGGCCAAGGGCTGGCTGCTGGGCATCCAGTTTGAGCAGCTGTTCCAGGAGGGCCGCTATGTGGCCCTGGCCGACCACGCCAACCAGATGGCCCTGAAACTCAAGGCCGGCATCGCCGCCCTGGGCTATCCCTTCTTCTGCGACAGCATCACCAACCAGCAGTTCCCCATCTTCCCCGACGCGGTGGTGGAGGCCCTCAAGCCGGATTTCGGCTTTGAGTTCTCCTCCAAGCCCGACGCCGGCCACACCTGCATCCGCCTGGTGACCAGCTGGGCCACCCCCGAGGCCAATGTGGACGCCTTCCTGAAGGCTCTGGCCGCCCTGACGGCTTGAGGTGTATCTGAAAATGCCTCCACGCTGTCTCCTTCTGCCCCAAAGCGCATCTGCCGCGTTGCAGTCGCTTGCATTCCACAAAGGAGTGCGGCGCTCCTGCGCCTTGCAGCTACATCTTTGGGGCGAACGGTCCAGCCTGTTTGCATTCTCCGATACACCTCACTTACTCCCACTTGGCCCAGACTTCGGGCTGATAGCCCACGGTGGCCTGACGGCCGTTGCGGACAATGGGGGTTTTCAGCAGCTGCTGGTTTTCAAACAGCTTGTCCTCTTTCTGCCAGTCGATCAAAGCGTCCAGCAGGGCCAGGGTCTGTTTGTCCTTGGCGGCGGGGTTGACCAGGTTCTGCCAGCCGCCCACCGCCCGGGCCACGTTGTCAAACTCGCCCCGGCTCATCCCCTTCTCTTTCAGGTCGATCATCTGGAAGCGGATGCCCCGCTCTTTAAAATACCGCTGGGCCTTTTTGGTGTCAAAGCACTTGGTGGTGCCGAAAATCTGAATGTTCATCCTGTTCCGTCCTTTCCGGTGTGAATACCTGTATTGTAGCATACCGCCGGGCGAAAGTATAGACCGGCCCGGTTTGGGGCAGACTGTGAGGGTGAGGGCGGCCCGCCGCCCCCTTTGAAAATTCACTCGAAAAAGGAGCGAGACCATGAAAGCCTCTGTTGATCCCAATCTCTGCATCGGCTGCACCCAGTGCGCCGGCCTTTGCCCCGAGGTCTTTTCCATGGACGGCACCCTGGCGGTGGCCATCCCCGGCGAAATCCCCCCGGAGGACGTTCCCCAGGCGGTGAGCGCCGCCGAGTCCTGCCCGGTGGGCGCCATCCAGACCACCAACTGATCCCCGCCCCGCCCGGCTGTCCGGGCGGGGTATTTTTGCGTATCGGGAGCCTGGTCTTGTTCCCACCGGTCTTTTTGTGGTATACTGAGAAGTAAAGGTGCGACAGACGCACAGCCCGCCTGCACGCGGGCTGCACATACAGGGAGGATTCATGCAATGTCTTTAATGGTCGTTGACGGCAACAGCATCGCCAACCGCGCTTTTTTCGGTATCAAGGTGCTGACCACCAAAGAGGGGCAATATACCAATGCCATCTATGGCTTTATGAACATTTTGCTCTCCCTGACCCAGACCTATCAGCCCGACAAGGTGGCCATCGCCTTTGACCTGCCGGCCCCCACCTTCCGCCACAAGATGTACGACGGCTACAAGGCCACCCGCCACGGGATGCCGGAGGAGCTGGCCTCCCAGATGCCGCTTCTGCGCCAGCTCCTCACCGACCTGGGCTACCGCCTGGTGACGGCCGAGGGCTGGGAGGCCGACGACATTCTGGGCACCCTGGCCGCCGCCTGTGACCAGCGGGGGGAGACCTGCTACCTGGCCACCGGAGACCGGGACAACCTGCAGCTGGTGAGCGATACCACCACCGTCCTGCTGGCTACCACGTCCCGGGGCCACAGCGAGACCCGGGTCATGGACCCCGAGGCGGTGCAGGCCCAGTATGGGGTCAGCCCCCGGCAGCTCATCGACGTCAAGAGCCTGATGGGCGACTCGTCGGACAATATTCCCGGCGTCAAGGGCATCGGCGAAAAAACCGCCCTGGCCCTGATTCAGCAGTTCGGCAGCCTGGCGGGGGTGTACGAACACATCGACGACCCCGCCATCAAGCCCCGCCAGCGGGCCAACCTGCTGGACTACAAGGCCGACGCCGAGCTCAGCTACACCCTGGGCACCATCCGCACCGACGCCCCCATCGACACCGACCCCGACCACTATGCGCCGGGTGAGGGCGACAAGGCCGCGGCGGTGCGCCTGATGCTGGACCTGGAAATCCGGGCCCTGATCCCCCGTCTGGGTCTGGAACACGTTCTCCCCGCCCAGGACGGCCCCGCGGAGGAATCCGCTCCCCTGCCCGCCGGGCAGGTGTCGGAGCTGCCCGCCCATCCCCAGGGCCTGTATCTGCTGGCGGCCCGGCCGGCGGTCTACGGCAAAAAGGGCAACCGCATTGTGGAGGAGCGCCCCGCCCACTGGTACGCCGTCCAGGACGCCGCCGTCTATCCTCTGACCGACAGCGACCTGCCCCGGCTGCTGGATGACCCCGCCGTCGCCGCCGAGGTGTTCGACGCGGCCCCCCTCTATGCCGCCGCCATGGAACAGGGCGGCTGGGGCGCCTCCATCACCTGGGACGGCAAGCTGGCGGCCTACCTGCTGGACGCCTCGGCGGCCAAGTACAGCATCGCCGCCCTGGCCGAGTCCTACAAGATCGCCCCCGCCTTCACCTGTGAGGAATGGCCCGACGCCCCCTATCTGGCGGGGCTGTTTGCCAAGATGAAGGAGGAAATCACCCGGCTGGGAGAGGATTCCCTCTACAACGACATCGAGTTCCCCCTGGCCCAGGTGCTGGCCGACATGACCCGCACCGGCGTCCTGGTGGACCGGGCGGGGATTGAGCAGTTCGGCGTCCAGCTGCGGGAGAAAATCGACAGCACCCTGTCCTATATCCGCAGCCAGGTGGAGGACCCCGATTTCAACCCCAACAGTCCCAAGCAGCTGGGAGACATGCTCTTTGTCAAGATGAACCTGCCCCACGGCCGCAAGACCAGCCGGGGCTGGTCCACCGACAACGCCACCCTTCAAAAGCTGCGGCCCGACTATCCCCTCATCGACGTGATTCTGCAGTACCGCTCCTACCAGAAGCTGTACTCCACCTATGTGGAGGGCCTGCTGAAGGTGATCGGTCCCGACGGCCGGATTCACTCCACCTTCAACCAGACCGAGGCCCGCACCGGCCGCCTGTCGTCGGACAACCCCAATCTGCAGAACATCCCCATCCGCACCGAGCTGGGCAGCCAGCTGCGGAGCTTCTTTGTGGCCAGGCCGGGCTGCGTCTTTGTGGACGCCGACTACAGCCAGATTGAGCTGCGGATTCTGGCCCACATCACCGGGGACGAGCACATGCAGGAGGCCTTCCGCAGCGGTCAGGACATCCACCGCAGCACCGCCGCCAAGATTTACGGCATCCCCCTGGAGGAGGTGACCCCCCGGCTGCGCACCGCCGCCAAGGCCATCAACTTCGGCATCATGTACGGCAAGGGCGCATTCAGCCTGTCGGAGGACCTGGGGGTCTCGGTGAAGGAGGCCGGCGCCTTCCTGAAAAACTATCTGGCCAGCTTCCCCAAGGTGGACAGCTATATGGAGCAGACCATCGCTGACGCCAAGGAGAAAGGCTATGTCAGCACCCTGTTTGGACGGCGGCGGGCCCTGCCCGAGCTGTCCAACTCCAACTTTGCGGTCCGCACCAGCGGAGAGCGGATGGCCCGCAACACCCCCATTCAGGGCACCGCGGCGGACGTCATCAAGCTGGCCATGGTGCGGGTCTGGCGGCGGCTGCGGGATGAAAAGCTGGAAAGCCGGCTGATCCTCACCGTCCACGACGAGCTGATTGTGGAGGCCCCCGAGGCCGAAGCCGAGCAGGCCGCCCGCATCCTGAAAGAAGAAATGGAGGGCTGCGTCCAGTTTGCAGTGCCGCTGGACACCGACGTCCGCCAGGGCAAATCCTGGCTGGAGGCCCATTAACAGCCCCCAACACATCATACTGCGGAGGAACAAACGCGAACATGGTTATACTGGGAATTGAATCCACCTGTGATGAAACCGCCGCCGCCCTGGTGGAGGACGGCCGCCTGCTGAAAAGCAACGTCATTTCCACCAGCGTCAAAGAACAGGCCCTCTACGGGGGCGTGGTGCCCGAGATTGCCAGCCGCCGGCACTGTGAGTACATCAGCGCCACGGTGGACAAGGCTCTGGCGGACGCCGGCTGTACCATCGACCAGGTGGACGCCGTGGCGGTGACCTTTGCCCCGGGCCTGATCGGTGCGGTGCTGGTGGGGGTCAACTTTGCCAAGGGCCTGGCCTATTCGGCGGGCAAACCGCTGGTCCCGGTGCATCATCTGCGGGGACACATTGCGGCCCTCTACCTGACCCATCCCGAGCTGAAGCCGCCGTTCCTGTGCCTAGTGGCCTCGGGCGGACACAGCCACATCGTCCAGGTGGAGGATTATACCCGGTTCCATGTTCTGGGCCGGACGGTGGACGACGCCGCCGGCGAGGCCTTCGACAAGGTGGCCCGGACCCTGGGCCTGCCCTATCCGGGCGGGCCCAGCATCGCCGCCGCGGCCAGGACCGGCGATCCCCACGCCTACCGTCTGCCGGTGCCCCATGTGGAGGGCAAGTACAACGTCAGTTTTTCGGGCCTGAAAACCGCCGTCCTCAACGAGGTGAACCAGGCCCGGATGAAGGGTCTGGAGATCAACGTCCCCGACCTGGCGGCCAGTTTCCAGGAGCGGATCGACGGCATTCTGGCGGAAAAGCTGCTGTTGGCGGCCGCCGACACCGGCGCGCAGCAGATATGTCTGGCGGGCGGCGTAGCGGCCAACGGACGTCTGCGCCAGCTGGTGAACGACGGAGCCCAGAAGCTGGGCGCCCAGGTCTTTTTGCCCCAGCTGAAATTCTGCGGCGACAACGGCGCCATGATTGCGTCCCAGGGGTATTACGAGTACATAGCGGGCCACACCGCCGGCCTGGACCTGAACGGCCTGCCCACCCTCCCCATCGACTACGACGCTTTTTCGTGAAAAAGCTTAGCAAAAAGCTTCACCTGGTACCGCAAACCGCTGTAGTCTTCACAAAGCCCTGCCGGCGGCAAGGTTTCAGGCTCTTTATAAGGTTCCCGGCCTGCGGCCCGGTGAGTCCAAAGTCTTGTACAGCCTGACCTCCCGCCCGGTACGCTCCAAAAACCTATAAGTATATAAGTAAAAATAACCCCTGTCTCGCTCTGAGACAGGGGTTACATTGTATAGTTTTTTCTGCGTGTGCCGGGTTATCAATAGTCAGGCTACGCGGAACTTTGCATCGTACCGGGGCACAGCCCCAGACGCAACGAACGAGCACGAGCGGAACGGCTCCGCGGAACGACCGGAGACCCGCAAACTTCATGGTACACAGTAAAACCCCCGCCCGGAAGATGGGCGGGGGTTATTTTTATGGATGGGGTTTCATGGTGTACCAAGTGAGAAAACCAGGCTACGCGGAGCTTCGCATCGTACCGGGGCACAGCCCCAAACGTAACGAACGAGCACGAGCGGAACGGCTCCGCGGAACGACCGGAGACCCGCAAACTTCATGGTACCCAGTGAAAAGTCTTTTGCCTACTTTTCTTCAGAAAAGTAGGGAGAGAAGAGGGGGATTTCGGGGATGCGCTTTTTGCGCAGCAGGAAGATGGTGGGGATCAGGTAGATCAGGACGCTGATCAGCATGCTGGGGTCGTAGGTGCTGACCACCTCGCTGACGCCGCCCACGCCGTCGTACAGGCCCGACTGGATCAGGGCGGCCACGTCCTGGAACATATGCAGGAAAACCACCACCCACAGATTGCCGGTTCGGAAATAGATGGCGCCGTAGAGCATGCCCAGAGCCATGGTGATGCAGCACTGGATCAGGACGCCCAGGGTAGCGCTGCCCAGCAGGTTCACCATGTGTCCCGCGCCGAACAATACGCCGGACAGGACCACCGCCTTCCAGACGCCGGCCCGGTCAGAGCCGAAATGTTCCAGCAGGGTCTGGGCGATGACGCCCCGGAACAGGGCCTCCTCAGCCAGGCCGATGAGGAACATGGTGATCAGAAAGACCACCACCCGCCAGGCCGCCTTGGGTACGGCGCCCTCCGGCGGTCCCACAATCCCCACGTTGAGGCTGAGACTCAGGCTCAGCATCACAAAGGGGAACATGCCCACCAGCAATCCGTCCAGAAATCCGGTTCCCCGGTGGGTCAGGACTCTCATTCGTCCGGTGCGCCACAGCAGCACCAGCGCCACCAGGAATCCGATCAGGTCGTTGACGGCCTGCAGCAGATATTCCTCCGTCATGAAGGGCCGGATCACTCCCTCCGGCGCCAGCAGAGCCATCAGAAAGGCAAAGAGGTTGAGTCCCAGCGCCATACATGCCATAAACAGGATGACGGACAAGAGACAGTACAGATGCGGGTGATTGCCCCGCAGTCGTTTCAGCATTCGGTGTTCCTCCCGGATCAATCAGTCGGGGCGCGGCCGGGCCGTCCCCAGCCCCATTGTACCACAAACCATACGGGAAAAACAGACTTCACAGATTTTTCGCCCCTTCGGAGCCGGGCCGGTTTTCCAGCAGGTCTTTCAGGGTGGCGCAGAGGATGCGGAAATCGATGGGCTTGGAGATATGGGCGTTCATGCCAGCGGCGGTGGTGGCCGCGATGTCCTCCGCGAAGGCGTTGGCCGTCACCGCCACAATGGGCACATCGGCGGCGTCGGGGCGGTCGGCGGCCCGGATTTTCCGGGCGGCCTCGCAGCCGTCCATCTGGGGCATCTGCATATCCATCAGGATGGCATCAAAGGCAAAGGGCGCCGACGCCAGGAACAGTTCCACCGCTTCCCGGCCGTTCCACGCCTGGAACACTTCCAGCCCGTTCATGGTCAAAATCTCGCTGGCAATCTCCATGTTCAGGACGTTGTCCTCCGCCACCAGGATCTTTTTCCCCTTGAGGGAGCAGGGTTCCTCCGGCTTTTTCTCGGCGGCGGGGGCGGGAGCCGGCTGGTTCTCCGCCGAGGCGGCGGCCGCCGTCAGGAAGGGCACCGTGATGGTGAAGGTAGTCCCCTCCCCCAGCTTGCTGTCCACATAGATCTGGCCGTTCATCTGGGTGACCAGGCTCTTGACGATGGGCATGCCCAGGCCGGTGCCCATCACCTGGCGGGAGAAGAACCGGGTCTCCCGGATATAGGGCTCAAACAGCTGGGGCAAAAATTCCTCCGACATCCCGATGCCGGTATCCCGCACCACAATCTGGTACTGGGGCGTGGGCGGGCCGCCCATCTGGCGCACCGTCAGGGAGACGGTGTCCCCCTCCGAGGTGAACTTGAAGGCGTTGGACAGGAGGTTGTTCAGCATCTGGGTCACCCGGGTGCTGTCCCCCATGATCCGCTTGTCCTGGAGCTTGCAGCTGACCTGGAAGGTTTTCTTTTCCTGCCGGGCCTGGGGCCGGAAGGAATCGGCACAGGCCTGGACGCACTCCTCCAGGTCAAAGGCCTGGTGGTTGAGGGTCATTTTGCCCTGTTCCATCCGGGACATTTCCAGAATATCGTTCACCAGGTCCAGCAGCTGCCGGCCCGAGTAGGAGATCTTGTCGGCGTATTCCCGCACCTTCTGGGGATCTCCGGCGTGCTGGCGCAGCAGGTCCAGAACCCCCAGAATGGCGTTCAGGGGGGTGCGCATGTCGTGGGACATGTTATTGAAGAAGGACAGCTTGGACTTTTCGTTCCGGCGGGAGATGGCCAGGGTCTCCTCCAACAGCTTCCGCTCCTGGATTTCCCGGCGCTTTTCCTTGTCCACTTCCCGGAAGCAGAGGACCGCCTCATCGGGGCCCAGGGCCTCGTCAAAGAGGACCCGGATGTTGATCCACTTTTCTCCGCTGTCGTACCGGCCCAGAAAATCGCCGCCGTAGTCCCGGATATGGCCGGCGTTCAGGGCCCGCAAACTCTCGGAGGAAAAGCTCTTGCAGAACTCATTGACGGTGTCGGCGTCCATCAGGCCGCTGATAGCGGACACAAATTCCGAATAAGGACCCTCCCGGGCCAGCCGGCCCCTGGTGTAGGGGGAACTCTTGATGATCTCGTAGGTGTCCTCCTCGTAATTGACCCGGAATATCCCATAGTAGGAGTTGCTCAGGACCCGGATGGTCTCGCTGGATCGCTCCACCATGGAGTCCAGGCGCAGATTGTGCCAGATGGTCACCGCAAAGCCGATGATCCAGGCCAGCATAATCAGGATATAGATTCCTATGAACTGGGTCAGCTGGCCCAGCATCCGGTCCACCGGCACCGTGAGGATGACTTTCCAGCCGTTTTCGGTGTCGGCGTAGTAGATGCCCCGCCGCACCCCGTCCATTCCCAGCACAAAGGAGTCATAGCGGCCCACCTTTCCGTCCTGGATGGAGGCCAGCATCCGGTCCACATAGACCTGCTGCTGGCTGGCGTCCAGCTCGGTGCGGGTGTAGACGGCGCTGCCGCTGGTGTCGCAGATAAAGACCGAGGTTCCCTCCGCCGGGACCACGCCGCTGGGCTGGATGTTGAGATTTTCCGGGAAGATATCCAGCGCCACCACCGTGTCGCTGTGGAGGCAGGCCCCCACCACCGTGATGATCCCCCGGTGATAGATGGAGTCGGTATACACGTCGGTAAAGACCACTTCGCCCCGGTGCTCCATGGCTTCCTTGTACCAGACCGAGGAGGGATAGTCGTAGGTTTCGTCCCCTTCCCAGGGGTTGGCTGCGTAGATTTTGCCCTTGTACACCACATAGGGGTCCACCTGGTCCTGCCCCAGGATGGTCTGGATTCGGATGCAGTACTGGTTGATGCGGGAGATGATGTCCTCGTCCGAGTCCCCTTCCTCCATCCGGGCGTCCAGCATATAGGTGCCGTAGGAGATCAGGGCCTTGTAGGTGCTCAGGTCGCCGTCCACCTCTGCGGCATAGTGCTGGGCGGCGGACGTCTCAATGGTCTGGTGGTTCTGGAGCAGGACTTTCTGCAAAAAGGCAGAAAACACAATCCCCGCTGCAATCAGCACCAGGGTGGCAAAGAGATAATAGCGCAGTTTTTTCCACAGGTTGACCCACTTTTCCCGGTTGATTTTCCGGGGCCGGGCCGGTTTGTATTTTGAATACCACATATTACAGCTGCCCGATGGCGTCGGCCGCCCGGCGGTAGGCCGCCTCAATGGCGGGCATCAGGGCGGCGGCGTCGGCAGGCTTGTCCTCCCGCAGCAGGGCCACCTGACGGGTGAACAGGTCGTACAGTTCGGTCATGGACAGATTGCCGCACATCCCCTTCAGGGTGTGGGAGGCCGCCAGGGCCTGCTGCCAGTCTCCGGCCTCCACCGCCTGGCAGAGGCTGCTGTAGGTCGCATCTTCCAGAAAGCGCTTGAGAAACCGCTCCAGCAAAGCGTCGCTGCCCATAAAGCGCTCCAGGGCGTCGGCGGCCTGGATGCCGCCCCGGGCCAGATTGTCCAGTTTTGCCTGATCCATGGTTTAATCCTCCTTGCAGGGATGTTGGTAGAGTTTGGCCAGTTCTCCTTCCACCTGGAAGAAGCATTCCAGCAGACGGGGGTTGAAGCTGCCGCAGTCGCCGCTGCGGATCATTTCCAGCACCTTTTCCCGGGGGAACGCGTCCTTGTACACCCGCTTGCAGCTGAGGGCGTCGTAGACGTCCGCCAGGGAGACGATTTGGGCTGCCAGGGAGATCTCGTCCCCTTTCAGCCCGTCGGGATAGCCCCGGCCGTCCCACCGCTCGTGGTGGTGGCGGGCGATGTCCCAGGCGTAGGGATAGGCGCCGTTTTCCCGCAGCTGGGGGATCTGTTCCAGCAGGCGGGCGCCCTGGACGGTATGGCTCTTCATCACCTCGAATTCCTCGGGGGTGAGTTTGCCGGGCTTGTTGAGGATGGCGTCGGGCACCGCAATTTTGCCCACGTCGTGCATGATGGACCCCAGGGCAATCTGTTTGATCTCGATGGGGGACAGGCCATCGCCCAGAGGGGTATGGGTGAGCAGGTAGGTGGTGATATCGTGAATCCGGCGGACATGGTCCCCCGACTCCTCGCTGCGGAATTCAATGGCGGCAGCCAGGGCCTCGATCATTCCCTTGTTCAGCTCGATGATCTGTTTGGCCTGGGCCAGCAGGTCGGCCTGCTGCAGCTCCACCACGTTGCTCAGCCGCTCCCGCGCCTGGAACAGTTCCACCACCGACTGCACCCGCCGCAGCACCATATAGGGGATGATGGGTTTGCCGATGACGTCCATCACGCCCAGGGCATAGGCCTCTTTCATCACCTCGCCGCTGGCCTCGGCGGTGATGAGGAATACCGGGATTTTTTCCAAAAGGCCGTATTCCTTGAGGCAGCGCAGCACCTGGATGCCGTCCATCTCGGGCATCATCACATCCAGCAGGATGGCGCACAGGTCGTCCTGCCGCTCCAGCACACGTTCCAGGCCGGCCCGGCCGTTCTCGGCCGTATCGGTGTCATAATAGGGCGCGAACAGGTTCTCCAAGATCGCGCAGTTGATTTCGTCGTCGTCCACAATCAGCAGCAAGCCGCGTTCCGGCCGCACCGCTGCCTGCAGGGCCTGGGTCTGTTCTGTATCCATGGTTTCGTTCCTTCCTATCCTCAGCAACCCGCAATCAATCGTTGCTCAATACATTATTATACCTGCTTTTCCAGCAAATTACAATTCAAAAGACAGAATCGAGCTTTAAAAATTCGTATTCCCGCCCAAACCCGGCCTCCGGGCCCCGCTCCCTCCCCCGCCGGGCAAATTTTGCCCCCTCTGCTCATAGATTGAAAGCAGAAACGGCCCGTTCCGGCCCAATGCAAAAGGGAGGTTTTCATCATGCTGCTGAGCCTGCTCCAATTTTTCTCCGCCCGCTTCCTCTACCTCGCCCTTCACCTGGAATCCGGGAGCTTTCCCCGCCCCCTGACCCCCCGGGAGGAGGCCGCCGCCTTTGAGGCGCTACGGGAGGGCGACCCCGCCGCCCGGGAAAAGATCATCCGCCACAACCTGCGCCTGGTGGCCCACATCGCCAAAAAGTACTACGCCCTCCCCGGCGACCAGGACGACCTCATCAGCATCGGCACCATCGGCCTCATCAAGGCGGTCAACACCTTCGACAGCACCCGCCAGGCCCGCTTTTCCACCTATGCCAGCCGCTGCATTGAAAATGCTATCCTCACCAAACAGCGCATTGAAAATCCGCGCGTTTCTCGCCAGCAACCGGCATGAAACGGCGGACCTTTCTTTTGGTCCATCTTAAAAACCACTCCGAGGGTCTGCGCGCTTTTCTCATCGGTTTGGGTTAGCAGCTTGATTTGGGCGGCGGCCTTCGGTAGAATAAGAAAAAACAAATGCAGCGCCGCCCCGCCGGGCGCGGCGGGAAAGGCGGCCCCTATGGCCAGAAAAAACACCTACAACACCAAAGGCAAAATCATTGAAGCGGCCTGGGATCTGTTCTACCGCCAGGGATACGATGACACCACCGTGGAAGAAATCATCGCCGCATCGGGTACTTCCCGCGGGTCGTTCTACCATTATTTCGAGGGGAAGGATGCCCTGCTGTCCTCCCTGTCCTACCTCTTCGACCACAAGTATGAGGAACTTTCCTCCACCCTGAACCCTGAAATGAACCGGTTTGACCAGCTGATGTACCTCAACCGGGAGCTGTTCGCGATGGTGGAGAACTCCATCTCACTGGATCTGCTGGCCCGGCTCTACTCCTCCCAGCTGGTCACCCGGGGGGGACAAGCATCTTCTGGATCACAACCGCATTTATTACAAACTGCTCCGGAAGATCGTGATGGAGGGCCAGCAGCGGGGAGAATTGCGGGAGGATGTGACGGTCAGCGAGATGGTGCGGGTCTACGCGCTGTGCGAGCGGGCGCTGATCTATGACTGGTGTTTGTCCGAAGGCGGCTACTCTCTTCAGCAGTATGGGCGGACCATGATGCCGCTGTTTCTCGGGGGATTCCGAAAAAACGAGAAATAATTCAGCAGAATGTGCAAATTATAAAAACAAAAACATACAGCATTTTTTAACGATAAATTGTTTAAAATCCAAAAAGTGCAGAATAGTGTATAGAATAAATTCTATGCACCGTTCTGCATTTTATTCTTTTTCGCTCCGTGCTATAATAAACGTATTGTTCCGCCGGCACAGCAGACCGGGAGGCCGGCTCCGGCGGCGAACGAGGGAACGAAAGGGGTATATAACTATGGCACAGGGATTCATTCTGCTGGCCATCGTCCTCTACCTGGGCGGAATGCTCTGGGTGGGCGTGGCCTATTCCAAGAAAAACAATTCGGTGGACGACTTCTACCTCGGCGGGCGGAAGCTGGGGCCGCTGGTCACCGCCATGAGCGCCGAGGCCAGCGATATGTCCTCCTGGCTGCTGATGGGCTTGCCGGGGGTCGCCTACCTCACCGGCCTGGCCGAGGCCAGCTGGACGGCCATCGGCCTGGTGATCGGCACCTATCTGAACTGGCTGATCGTGGCCCGGCGAATCCGCCGCTATTCCTACAAGCTGGGCGCCATCACGGTGCCCCAGTTCTTCTCCAAGCGCTGGGGGGACCGCGGATATCTGCTCTCGGCCCTGGCCGCGTTGATTATCATCATCTTCTTCATCCCCTACACTGCTTCCGGCTTTGCCGCCTGCGGCAAGCTCTTCTCCACCCTGTTCGGGGTAGACTATCTGGCCGCCATGCTGGTTTCGGCTGGCGTCATTGTGGCCTATACGGTTCTGGGCGGCTTCCTGGCGGCTTCCTTCACCGATCTGATCCAATCCATCATCATGACCATTGCCCTGGTGGTGGTGCTGGGCTTCGGGACCACCCAGGCGGGCGGCATCTCCGCCGTCATGGAAAACGCCCAGTCCATGGCGGGTTATCTTTCGCTGGATCGGATCTACGACCCTGCCACCGGCGGCTCCAACCCTTATACGCTGCTGACCATCTGCTCTCTGCTGGCCTGGGGCCTGGGTTACTTCGGAATGCCCCACATCCTGCTCCGGTTTATGGCCATCGAGGATGAGAAAAAACTCAAACTCTCCCGGCAGGTGGCCTCCTCCTGGGTGGTCATCTCGATGACAATGGCCATCGTCATCGGCGTGGTCGGCAACGGCATGACCCACGCCGGGGTGATGGAGTCTCTGCCGGACTCCGAGACCATCATCGTCCATATTGCGCAGCTGATCAGCCATTATGGAGCCCTGCCCGCCCTGGTGGCCGGCATCATCCTGGCTGGTATCCTGGCGGCAACCATGTCCACCGCCGACTCCCAGCTGCTGGCGGCTTCTTCCTCTGTTTCTCAGGACATTGGCTGCGACTTCCTCAAACTGGATCTCACCGGCCGGAAAGGCATGGCCGTGGCCCGGGTCGTGATGATTCTGGTCTCCCTGGTGGCAGCGTTCCTGGCGCGGGACCCCAACAGCTCGGTCTTCCGGGTGGTGTCCTTCGCTTGGGCCGGCTTTGGCTCAACCTTTGGCCCCACCATGCTGCTGGCCCTGTTCTGGAAGCGCTCGAACAAATGGGGCGCGCTGGCCGGTGTGCTGACCGGCGGCGTGATGGTCTTTGTCTGGAAGTTCCTGATCGCTCCTATGGGCGGCGCCTGGGCCATCTATGAACTGCTGCCTGCTTTTCTCTGCGCCTGCGCAGCGATCGTGGTGGTTTCTCTGCTGACTCCCGCACCGGAACAGGAGATCGTCGAGCAATTCGAAAACTATAACCGATAAACATACAGAAAACATCGATTGCGGCAAAATACCGCCCGGAAGAGCCCGTTCTTCCGGGCGGTATTCTTTTCCCTTCTATTCTGCCGGGAAAGCGGCGCAGTTTGCCCCGTCCTCTTACAGATCTCCCTTCCCCCTGGCCTTTGTGCAGACGCCGGGGAAACGATTGCTGTGCAGTGTATCAATAACCGAACAAACAAGCTGCACCGACCGCTGGGAAGCTCTCGAAAACCTGATAGGACGGGACCGATTCAACGAAGTATTTACGCATACCCGCACCATCTTTGCGCAGGAACGCCCCAAAAAGAGCCTGCTGGATGCATTCCGCGAGTTTGTTGTGAATCGGACCACCCCCAAGGGCCTGATCGACGATATTCTTACCCCCTACACCAAAGCATACTTTGCCGCAAAAAAGGGCAGAACCTTCCGGTTCTGCCCTTTTTGCTGCGGGTTGGTAAAATTATGCCTGAATGTACTTGGCTGCTTCTTCTGCACAGATATAGCCGCTGTCGATGCCGGCTTTGAAACGCTCCGACAGGCTGTCCGTTTGGAAAAGGTCACCCGTTCTCCATCTTTTTCAGCCCACGCAGCTCCCGCCGCATGACGGCGGCGGAGGTGACAAAAGCGATAAAGTCCGCAATGGGCGCCGCATACAGGATGCCGTCCAGCCCAAAGAACAGGGGCAGAATCAGGATCAGCGGCACCAGGAAAAACACCTGCCGGGTCAGGGAGAGGAGCACGCCCCGCACCGGCTTGCCGATGGCGGCGAAGAAATTGGAGGAGAGCAGCTGCACGCAGTTCACAATCACCATCAGCAGATAGCAGCGCATGAACCGGACCGCAAATTCAAAATACAGCTGGTCGCCGGTGCCAAACAGGGAGACGATCTGCCGGGGGAAGAACTGGAACGCCACAAATCCCACCGCCGAAATCATCAGGCTGAGCTGGATTTCCAGCCGGTAGATGCCCCCCACCCGGCTGTACTGCCCTGCGCCGTAGTTGAAGCTGATGATGGGCTGGGAGCCCTGGGAGATGCCCACAATCACGCTGGTCAGGATGGCGTTGACCTTGATGATGATGCCGCTGGCGGCCAGCGGGATCTCGCTGCCGTAGATGGACAGAGCGCCGTAATATTTCAGAGAGTTGTTCAGGACGATCTGCACCACCGTCATGGCCAGCTGGTTGAAACTGTTGCTCATGCCCAGGGCGGCGATCCGCCTCCATTCCGCCCAGTGGAACCCGAAGTCCGCCGCGGTGAGCTGAATGTTCCGGAACCGCTTGAGATAGGCGATGGCCATCACAAAGGACGCCGCCTGGCCGATCACGGTGGCCCAGGCCGCGCCGGCCCCCCCACCGGCACACAAAGATAAAGATGGGGTCCAGAATGGTATTGATGACCGCGCCCAGCAGCATGCAGAGCATGGAATAGGTGGGGCGGCCGTCCGCCCGGGCCAGATTGCTCATGCCGTTGATGGCGATCAGCAGGGGCATGCCCAGAGCGGTGATCCGGGTATAATCCAGCGCATAGGGCAGAACGTCCGGCGTCGCGCCGAAAGCCTGCAGCAGGGGCACAATGAACAGTTCAATCAGGACCGCATACAGGATGCCCAGGGTCAGCATCATGGTGACCGCCGACCCCACGGCGCGGCGGGCCGCCTCCGTCTCCCCTGCCCCCAGGCTCAGGTTGAACCGGGCTGCGCTGCCCACTCCGATCAGCAGGGCGATGGACAGACAGATGGTGGTCAGCGGATAGGCCACATTGGTGGCCGCGTTGCCCAGATAGCCCACGCCCTGGCCAATAAAAATCTGGTCCACAATGTTGTACAGCGAGCTGACCAGCATGGCCAGAATGCTGGGCACCGCAAAGGAACGCAGCAGCTGGGGCAGCGGCCTGCTGCCCAGGGGATTTTCAGTCTGGTTCATTGTTCAGTTCCTCCTCGTTTTGTTCCACCGCCCGCAGAGCGGCCTGTTTCAGGGATTGCAGCAGGGCGGTCTGCTGGTCCGGGTCCATCCCCTCCAGCAGGGATTCCTGCCACTGGCGCCGCAGGCGGCACAGGTCCGGATAGATTTCCTCCGCCCGCCGGGTGGGAAACAGCCGGAACGTCCGCCGGTCCCGGGCATTGTTCTGCCGCTCCAGAAAGCCCAGCTTCTCCAGCGCCACAATGTTGCGGGTGACGTTGCTGGGGTTCACCATGAACAGCTGCAGAAACTGGTCCTGGGTGATGCCCGGGTTTTCACACACGCGGATGACATACATACACTGGCTGCCGTTCAGCCCGTAGGGCTTCAGCACACGGTCCATGTGCATCAGGGTGTACCGGTACCCCACCGACAGCCATTTCACCAGATCTTCCATACATTCTCACTTCCTTCCCCTTTATTGCAGCACATATTCTTTGCGCGCGCAATCAAAATATTGCGTGCGCAAAGTTTTTGGTTTTGTGACAGCCGCACAAAACGCGGCAGCCCCCGGTCCCGCAGGACCAGGGGCTGTCGTGACAAGGGAAAAAGTTAGGAGAAGATGATCGCTCAGCGGATAGCGCCCACCAGGATGGCCAGCACCAGGATGGCGATGTTGCTGACGGTCTGGATCACTGCGGCCTTATTGCAGTACTCGTTGATGTCCAGATCCAGCAGGCTGGTGCCCACATGGGTGGTGGCGGTGAAGGGGGAAGAACCGGTGGCCAGGGACATATTGCAGACAAAGGGTGCGATGACGTCGGTGCCGGCCAGGCCAAACCGGGCGCCGATGGCCACCAGAACCGGATACATCGAGTTGTAGATGCGGTTGGGGATGAAGCGGATGACAATGACCATCACCAGGCCCAGGATGATGTGGATGTAGCGGGTCAGGAACTCAGGCACACTGTTGACGGTGGACTCGGCCAAAGCCTGGACCATGCCGGTGCCCTGGAAAATGCCGATGAAGAAGGAGATGCCGATCAGCATCATCAGGGTGTTGAAGAAGCGGTTGCCCGCCTGGGCCAGCAGCTTTTTGCAGTCGTTGGGGTTGGGGTAATCCACAATGATGGTGACAAAGGAGGCCAGGATAAACACCAGGTAAGCAGGCATGACGTTGAGGGACAGCAGAGCGATGACCACCACAAAGACGATCAGGTTGAACCAGAACAGCTTGGGACGGCTGAAGTCCTCTTTTTTGCCCTTGCCGGCGGCCTCCGGGGCCTCGGCGGCCTCGGCGTCGGTCCACGCAATGGTCATCAGGCCGCCGGCGCGCTTGTGCTGGAAGCCGAAGTAAATCCACTGCAGGATGATGACCGGGATGAAGCACAGCGCCACCAGGATCAGCCGCTGGGACAGCTCCATGGCGTTGACGCCCGCATACATGGAGGAGTTGACCACGGCGATGCCCCAGGGCAGGAAGCACATGGCGGCAATGGCGGTCTGGGCGATGATCATGGCCGCCGAGCGGTCAAAGTTCATCTTTTTGTAGAAGGGCAGCATGATGGGGAACACGATCAGATAGGCGGTCACCACGGTGGCCGTCAGCATGCCGATGGCGGCAATCAGGCTGGTCATGGCCATGACGATGAAGATGTTCATCCGGCCATGGGTCACCCGCAGCAGCCCTTTGACCAGGGTGTTGAACATGCCGGTCTGGCTGAGCATATTGAAGTAGATCATGGCGAACAGGCACATATAGCCGGCGGCCTGCATGGCGGTGTTGACCTGCTTGATGAACATATCGCCGATTTCGGTGAAGTTATACCCCAGCAGCAGGGCGCAGAAAACCGGCACAATGTACAGTGCATACTGCATGGGCACGCGCTTGACAAACAGCGAGCCGATGATCAGCGCGATCATCAGAATCACAACCAATGTGGGACTCATAAACATTCCTCCTGATCTGCCTGCCGGGCAGGCATTGCAAATTTTTCCAAATCCATGTAAGCTATAAAAAACAGCCGTCAAGGGGGAGCAGAGAGATGCTGTATCAGACCAACGCCGCCAAAGAGAGCATGAAGGTTCAGCTGCGCACCGGGGCCGCCCCGGTGTACATCGAATCCTACATCTACGAGCCGGGCTTTTTCCGGTTCAACTGGCACAGCTCCTATGAGCTGCTGGCGGTGCTCTGCGGTGCGGTGGACATCTACCGGGACGGCCAGGTCCGCCGGCTGGAGGCCGACGACGTGGTGGTGGTCAATCCCCAGCAGGGACACGCCACCATTTCCGCCCAGCCGGGCACCCGGCTGCTTCTGGTCCATCTCCTGCCCGAGAGCCTCTGGCCCGGGGAGGAAATCCCCCGCTTTGTCTGCTGCAGCACCGCCGCCGACCGCACCGCCCTGCCCTTTGTGCAGCTGCGGTACTATATGGCCAGCCTGTACACCGGCCTTTCCACCGGCGACCAGGCCGGCCAAAGCGCGGCCCTGGGGGCCCAGTACTGTCTGGGTTCTCTGCTGCTGCGGCACTTTCCGCCCCAGGAGAGCCGCAAAAACGCGGCCCCCGACCCCAAACAAATCCAGCGCCTGCGGGACATCTTCGCCTATACCGACGAACACTACACCCAGCCCATCCGGATGGAGGAGCTGGCGGCCCGGCTGGATTTAAACCCGGCCTATCTCTCGGCCCTGTTTCACCAGCAGCTGGGCATCCCCTATTCCGAGTATCTGGCCCGCAAGCGTCTGCAGCAGGCCATTCACCTGCTCCACAACACCGGCCTTTCTCTCACCCGGATCGCCGGGGCCGTCGGGTTCCCCAGCGTGCGGGCCTTGAATGTAACTTTTCAGCGGTACTTCAACATGACCATTCCCGCCTACCGCCAGGCCACCCGGGCCCCGGCGGACGGCCGCGCCAAAATGCAGTACCCCCATTATCTGGACCGTCAGGACCCGGAAGTCGGGCCCATCCTCCAGCGGTATCTGTCCGCTTTTACCAGTCCTTGACCGAGCCGTCGAAGGCCCGCCGGGCCGCTGCCCCGCCCCGCTCGTTGGAGGGGTAGAGTTCTTCGGCATTGTCGGCCAGCTCCACGCCGATGCCGGGGGCATCGGGCAGCAGCAGGCAGCCGTCCTGATACCGCAGCGGGCTGCGGACCATGGCGTCCTCGGCCCCGTTCAGGCAGAAGCCCGGCAGCTCCTGAATGCCCAGATTGGGGATGCAGGCGCACAGCTGGAGGCAGGCCGCCGTGGAAACCGGGCCCAGGGGGTTGTGGGGAATCACCAGCACGTCGTGGGCCTCGGCCAGGGCGCAGATTTTCTTGGCGGTGGTGATGCCGCCCACAGCGCAGACGTCGGGCCGCACATACTGGACGGCGTGGCGGGCCATC
The DNA here is from genome assembly GCF_002160175.1 of Faecalibacterium sp. An192. Classification (NCBI taxonomy): domain Bacteria; kingdom Bacillati; phylum Bacillota; class Clostridia; order Eubacteriales; family Oscillospiraceae; genus Faecalibacterium; species Faecalibacterium sp. An192. The sequence goes on along the minus strand of NZ_NFKB01000009.1, from coordinate 28,681 downwards.
AGGACCTCAAACTCCCGCAGGTTGGTGAACCGCTCGCCCGAGGCGATGGGCACCCCCACCTTGGAGGCCACTTCCGCCATGGTGTCGTAGTTGTCGGGCGGGACGGGGTCCTCCAGCACCATGGGCCGGTAGGCTTCCACCGCCCGGCCAAAGGCCACCGCCTCGGGCAGGGTCATGCCTCGGTGCACCTCCAGGATCAGGTCGAAGTCATTGCCCACCGCCTCGCGGCAGAGCCGGACTTTTTCCAGCTCGTCGGTGACCCGGCCGCAGAAAAATTCATCCCGGCCGTCCTTCTGGCTGCGCATGGGCCCGTTGACGAAGATTTTCGCCGCCGTGAACCCCATCTCCTTGAGCTGGCGGTAGCTGTTCACCAGGCTCTCGGGATCGGTTTCCTTGCTCATGGGCGAGGCGTACACCCGCACCTTGTCCCGCACCCGGCCGCCCAGCAGCTCATACACCGGCACGCCCAGCTTTTTGCCCTTGATGTCCCACAGGGCGATGTCGATGGCCGAGATGGCCGACATGATGACCGACCCGCGGAAATACTGGGCCCGCATGAAATTCTGGTTGAAGTCCTCGATGCGGAAGGGATCTTTCCCGATCAGATAGCCGGCCAGCTTCTCGATGGCGGCGGCGGTGGCGTTGAGGTAGGCCCAGTTGCCCGCCTCGCCCAGGCCCACGATTCCCTCGTCGGTGTGGATCTGCACAAACAGGTAATGTTTCGCTTTTCGCAGCTGAACGTCGGTGATTTTCATAAGGTGGTCTCCTTTCCGGGTCTGAGGTGTGCGTCAAAGAAGGCAGCATGGAGGGCCAGCGCCTCCCGCCATTCCCCGCCGCGATTGATGGTAAAGCCGTGCTGGGACTTGGGGAACCGGCGGGCCGTCACGGTGACGCCGGCGGCGGCCAGCCGTGCGGCGAACTGCTCGTCCTCCTCGCAGAGCTTGTCTTTCCCGGCCGAGAGCACCAGGGCGTCGGGGAAATCCGCCAGCTGTTCCTGCGAGGCAAAAATCGGGGAAATCAGCACTTCTCTGGGATCGTGCTCCCGGGTATAGAACAGATTGTACATCCGGCCCATTTCGGCGCGGCGGGCTTCTTTTTCGTCCGCCCGCTGGGCCTCGCTGAGCTTGTCCATGGGGTCGGCCGCCATGTCCGCCGGGAAATATTCCATCAGGACGGCGGCGGGCTTCACAATCCCCCGCTCCCTGGCCAGCAGGCAGACATCCGCCACCAGATTGCCGCCGGCGCTGTGGCCCAGCAGCAGAATCCGTTGGGGGTCTGCCCCCAGCTCTGCCGCCTGCTCAAATGCCTGCTGCGCCACCGCCCAGGCGTCCTCCACCGCCGCCGGGAAGGGTTCTTCCGGGGCCAGGGCGTAGTCCACATCCCAGACCAGGGCGTCAAAGAGATCCGCCAGCCAGGCGCAGTAGACGCCGTCCCGGTCGGCGCGGCCCTTGACGAAACCGCCGCCGTGGTAGTTGATGAAGAAGGGGCAATGTTCCGGCAGGCCCCGCTGGGGGCGAATCTCGTATACCGTCACGCTGCGCCCGTTGGCCGAGGGCAAATGCAGGACCGTTTCGGTCACAGGGCGCTGCTCGGGCGGCTGTTCCATGGGCGGGAAACCCCGCTCCCGCATGGCCTGAGCCCGCTGCAGCATTTCTTCGTTGGACATCATAGAAAGCACCTCTTTCTCACAAGATCAAAACGCAGGATACACCGTCATGGTGTAAAAAATGTACACGACCGAAAGCAGAATGGTGATGGCCCAGCCGGATTTCAGGATGGAGCGCAGGTCGTACCCGCCCTCGCCCATGCACATGGCCACCGCCGGGGTAGCCATGGGGGTCAGGAAGGCGGTGAGGCTGCCGGCGCTCACCAGCAGGATCAGGCCGATGGGGTTGGCCCCCAGGGCCTGGCAGGTCAGCAGACAGATGGGGGTGAAGATCTGGTTGACCGCCCGGTTGAGCATAAACTGGGTGATGATGAAGGGCACCAGGAAGAACAAAGCGCCCAGCAGATAATTGTTGGTGGTGCCGCCCACGATGCCGGCCAGCCAGTTGCCCACCACCGTGCCGGCACCGGTCTCGGTCAGAGCGGTGCCCAGGCCCAGGGCGCCCACAAAGAGCATGATCATGTCCCAGGGGATTTCCTTCAGGGCGGTGCGGTGGTCCAGCGCGCCGCAGCAGACCATCAGCAGTCCGCCCGCAAAGGCGATGAACCAGGTTTCCAGACCCAGGGGCCCGGCAAAGATCATGGCCAGAATGTCCGCAAAGAAGATGAAGATGGCCGCCTTGTCCTGGAAAGGGGTCAGGGGTTTGCGCTCCCGGCGGGGGCCGGTGCCCGCGCCGGAAATGGCCGTCACCGGCTGCTGGGGAGTGACCCGGGGCCCCATAAAGATGGCCCACAGGGGCAAGAGCAGAAGCATAGGGGCTTTGCCGATGAAGTAATCGGTGGCCGAAATGGTCTGGGTAAAGCCGTAGGTGTCCAGGAATCCCTGGGCCTGGCTGGCCTGCTGCACCGCCGATGCAAAGGGCAGCAGCCCGAAGCAGCCCACACAGACCACCATCATGGGGAACATAACCCGGGAGCGGCTGGTACCGGTGCGGTCGCACAGGGCGGCCAGCAGCGGGCAGAGGATGGCGAAGGTGGCCACCGGGCTGGAGATCAGGTTGGTGAGCACAACCGCCAGCACGATGTAAGCGGCGTATGCTTTCTGGAAGGAACCGCCGCTGAGCCGGATCACCCGGTCGCACATTTTCTGCACGAAGCTGGTGCGCTGGAATCCGGCCGCCACCAGGAACATCCCGGCCATCAGCACGGTGTTGGTGTTGGAAAAACCGGACAGGGCCGCCTGCGCGTCCATACAGCCGGTGATGTAGAGAGCGCCCAGCGACACCATGGATGTGATCCACATGGGGATGCGGTTGAGAATGTAACTGAGCAGTGTCAAACAGAAAATGACAATGCAGCTGATCAATTTAACGTCCATGTACAATCCTCCTTTGGAAACAGAAGCGGGGATCGCAGTTGCAACTGGTAAGCTTTGCCTACAGGATACCAGCCCGGGCCGAAAAAGTCGTTGATATTCTTTCAGGACTGTGGTATCCTCCAAAAAGAAAAACCAAAAGCCTGCAGGGAAACCGCTCGCCCGCCATCCAAAAAAAGATTCGTCAGGTTGTATAGCGCAGCGGTCCCGGTTTGGTGAAAATCGCCGTCCAGTGTCGATTTTCCCAGCCGTGCCGCCTGGACAAATTCCGCCGTCCCGCCCGCCGGGCCGGGAGAGGCGGCGGATCTCAAAATCTAAAAATTTGCACCGGGAAAAAATTCAGGTTGGGCGTGTCCAAAAATTTTACACAGGAGGCAGTATCATGACCTTTCCCCTCCAGATGACCGCACCGGACGGCACCGTGCTGGCACAGGCATACATCCACCAGATGCTGAATTACCGCTATCACTGGCACCGCCAGGAATACGAGCTGTTTCTGCTGCTCCAGGGGAAAGCGGTGTTCAACCGCGGGGAAGAAGTTTGGGCCCTCGACCCGGGCGACCTGCTCCTGACCAACCCCGGCTGCGCCCATGCCTCCTGCGCCCGGCAGCCCGGCACCCGGGCGCTGATCCTGCGCTTTTCCACCTCCGCCGTCCCCTTCGCCGCCAAACCCGGCCAGTGTTTGTCCCTGGCCCCCTGCGTGGTCACCGCAGACCACCCCCATCCCCAGGCGGGAGCCCTCCGCCGGTGTGCCGCCGGCATCGTCACCGAGCTGATCCAGAACGACCGCTTTTCCAGTCTCAGCGCCCAGAGCTGGCTCCAGCTGCTGACCGCCCTGCTCTGCCGCCATTTCGCCGGCCCCATGGTGCCCTGTGCCCTGGAGGGGGAGGGCGCCGACGCCGGCGCCCGGCAGATCACCGAATACCTGCGCCTCCATTACGCCGAAAAGATCACCCTGAACGACCTGGCCGCCTTCACCGGGTACAACCGGACGTATCTGTCCACCTTTCTCAAGCTCCACACCGGCACCAGCTTTCACGAGTATCTCACCCGCATCCGGTTCCAGCACGCGGTCCACGACCTGACCTATACCTCCAAAACCCTCACCGAGGTCGCCCTGGACAACGGATTCCCCGAACTGAAGCTGTTCAACAGCCGGTTTCGGGCGGCTTTCGGACAGTCCCCCGCCGCCTACCGGGCCCATCTGGCCCCCGAGCTGCTGGCCCAGCCCAATCTGGGCCGCAGCTAATGTGACCCTCACGATGAGGAGATCTCCGCCCTTCTGCAGCACTGGCTGGCAGCACCGGAGGGGTAACTGTTTCGCCCAAAGAAAAAAGCAGGAGACCGAAGTCTCCTGCTTTTTTGCATGTTTGGATGAAAGGTCACTCAAATTCCACCCCGTCCCGGGCAGGCAGGCGGCGGTAGAGGGTCAGCCACATGGTGATGAAACAGGCCAGGCCGCCGATGGCGTTGGAGATGGGCTCGGCCCAAAAGACGCCGTCCACCCCCATGCCCAGCTGGGGCAGCAGGATGGTCAGCGGGGCCACAATCACCGCCTTGCGCAGCAGCGAGAAAAAGACCGCCCGCTTGGGGCAGCGCAGGGAGGTAAAACAGGCCTGGCCCACAAACTGAAAGGCCATGAAGAAGAAGCCGAAGAAATATTGTTTCAGGGCCACCTGGCCGGCCTGGAGCATAGCGGGATCGCTGGTGAAGATGGACACCAGCAGATGGGGCATGGCGATGACCACCGCCCAGGCCGCCACCGTATAGCCCGCGCCCAGCAGGGCGGTGAAGCGGATTCCCTCCCGCACCCGGCTGTAGCGCTGGGCGCCGAAATTGTAGCTGAGCACCGGCTGGGCGCCGCTGGTGATGCCGTTGACCGGCAGAGACAGGATTTCCCGCACCGAGTTGAGGATGGTCATGACGCCCACATAGAGGTCGCCGCCCCAGACCCGCAGGGTGGCATTGCACACCACCTGTACCAGACAGTTGGTGCCCGCCATAATGAACCCCGACATGCCCAGGCCCAGAATATCCCGCACCAGGGGCAGCTGCAGCCGCAGGTTTTCCCGCCGGATGCGGCAGATGCTCTGACGCCCGGCGAAAAACAGCAGCACCCACACCACCGAGGCCAGCTGGCTGAGGACGGTGGCGATGGCCGCGCCCTGGACCCCCATCCCCAGCCCGAAGATAAACAGCGGGTCCAGCACCAGGTTCAGGGCCGCGCCCAGCAGGGTGGTGCCCATGCCCACCCGTGGGTGGCCCTGGGCGTTGATGAAGCCGTTGAGGCCGGTGGCCAGCATGGTGCAGGGGGTGCCCAGCAGGTAAATTTTCAGGTAGGCGTCGGCGTAGACATAGGAGGCGTCGCTGGCGCCGAACAGATACAGCACCGGCCGCCGGAACAGATAACAGACCGCCATCAGGGCCGCGGCGCTGACCGTCAGCAGCGTCACCACCTGGCCCAGAATCCGCTCGGCCCGCTTGTCATCCTGGGCGCCCCGGGCGATGGCAAACAGCGGCGCGCCGCCGTTGCCGTACAAATAAGTAAAAGCCGAAATCAGGGTGGTCAGCGGAAAGGCCAGCCCGATGCCGGTGAGGGCCATGGACCCCACATCCGGCAGGTGGCCGATGTAAATGCGGTCCACCACATTGTAGAGCAGCTGGACCATCTGGGCCACCGTCAGGGGCACCGCCTGGGCCACAATGCTGCGCCAGACCTTTCCCTGGGTGAAGTCGCTGCTGTTTTTTGCTTCCATCCTCGTTTGTTTCCTCTCTTTCCGCAATCTTTTCTTCCTTATTGTAACACGCCCGGGGGCCGGGCGCAAATGGGGCTGTACCCTCCAAATTTCCTTTCAGAAACAGCACATTACCTTATCACTGTCAAAAAATCGCAAGTCCTGTTTACAGTATCTATGTTTTGGTATATTATAAAAACACCTCAAGATTTCTAATACCGAAAATCAGCCACCCCAAACAACTGGTTCAATGTTTGAAAGAAGGTTTTCTATGATACATGACGACGCCATCCAGGTAGCATCTGAAGTCGTTGAACCATGCGGCTTTAATGATTATACACCGGAACCTGCAACACAATTTGCCCATCTTCCGCCTGTTGCGCAGCCTTTGCTGAAAGAAGCCCAATCCACTTTTAAAAAGATTGAGCAGATGCTGTATTTGGCCCCATCTTTTATTCATCTTGTAAAAGCTGCCATTCCGGATGTCACCCTGCAAGCAGTGCTTACAGACGAACAAAAGCAGCAGCTTGCCAAAGGTGTTTTACAACTCATGACCAAAAAAGATGGCACCCTTCTGGCTACCCTGATAGACCCCAAAACCAAAAAAACTGTGGCTAAAATTCCGCTTCAGCGTGTAAATATGGCACCAGATCTGACACAAGCCATGACAAGCTTTTCCACTCAAATGCAAATAGCTCAGATTGCTGAGCAAATCCAGGCTGTACAGCTTGCCGTTGAAGAAGTTCGTCAAGGGCAGGAATACGACCGTCTTGCCACTGCATACAGCTGTCAGCAAAAATTTTTGCAGGCCGTAAAACTAGCCAATTCGGAACTTCGGTCAGCCGCTCTGATGCATATTGCATTCGACGCGGAGGACAGCCGAAACCTCTTAATGCTAAGCCAAAAAACCAACATTCATTTCATTACAGAACAGCCTGAGAACTTGCTGAAGAAAATCTTTGCCGGTGAAAAAGCCGACAAAATCAATGCTCGGATGAATGAAATCCGTGAAAGTCTTTGCGCTATTAATATGGTTTCACTGGCTGAGGCTATGGCTTATCAGGAAATGGGAGAAAACCAGGCAGCCCGTCAAAGCCTGCAGTACTATGCAGATTTCCTTCAGGAAACCTATCTTTCAGTGCCTGGTTTGGTAGAACGCTTAGATCTGATAGACCCCTCCCCAGAAAACTATTGGTCCAAAGTACTGCCATCCATTAAAGAGAATATTCACTCTTTGCCCTGCTCTGCAGAATCGCTTCTCACAGGAGGTGATCGTGATGAAGAACAAAACTGAAATTCGTCTGTGCAAAAAATGCCAAAAGCCTTTGCCCGAAGGTTATAAGCACAAATACTGCGAAGCTTGTCATAACCAGCAAGCCCAAATGATTCGAAATGGGCTTAAAGGCGTAGCAGGCATTGCCGGCACCGCTGTCTGTGTCGTGCTTGCCGTAGCCACAAAAGGCAAAATCGACCTTAAAAGTAAAGACTAAACAACCGACTCATTCCCCACCGAAAACCGCCCCCACAGTTTGACCTGTGGAGGCGGTTTTCTTCAGGGATTTATGTGTTTTTCAAAAAGCCGTAGTGCAATCAGACGTTGTCGATGCCGGCCATCTGTTTGATGGACTTGATGGCAAAGGTCAGGGTCCGGCCACAGGCAGTGCCGCCCATGACGCAGGGGTAGTTGTTCTGGAAGAAGCTGCCCGACATATCGCCGGTGACGTACAGGCCGGGGATGGGCTCGTTGTTGTCGTCCTTGGCCTGGCAGTTCTCGGTGATGGCGATGCCCTGCAGGCTGCACAGCAGCGAAGCGCCCAGCCAGCAGCCGTAGAAGGGAGCGGTCTTGATGGCGCTCAGACGGCTGGCGGGCTTGCCGAAGTCCTCATCCTTCTGCATGTCGTACAGCTCGTTGTAGCGGGCCACGGTGGCGATGAAGGTATCCTTGTCGGCGCCGGTAAAGCCCATCTTGTCGGCCAGCTCCTCGATGGTGTCGGCCTTCATGATGAGGCCCTGGACCTCATACTCTTCCAGCTGGCTCTCCATCATGCCGGGGATGTAGCGGGTCAGAGCCGAGCAGCCGATGGTGTGGAAGCGGTCCACATCCTCACGGAAGTTGGCGTCGTGGATCATGGCGTAGACATGGCCGGGCTGCTGGAAGGAGGCATGGGAAGCGTTGTCGTACTCCTGGCTCTCGTTCATGAAGCGCTCGCCGTGACGGTTGACCTTCAGGAAGGGCTGGCTGCCGGGGTTGTACTGGCCTACGGTGCCGGGGAAGGCCTTGCCGCCGAAGGAAGAGGGCGACTCCACATAGCCGGAGTTGACGCCGGGAGCCACCAAGCCGCGGTCAAACAGAACCGGAGCGGCCTCGGCATCCAGGTGTGCGCCAGCCCAGATGGCAGCGCGGATGCCATAGCCCTTGTCGGCGGGGGCGTAGGAGCAGGCGGTGGTGACGCTGGTGCCCAGGGGATCCAGCTGCTCCATCATGTAGGGGTTGCCGGCGTAGCCGCCGCAGGCCAGCAGAACGCCCTTGGCGGCGTTGATGCGGATGAAGTGGCCGTCGTCGGTGCTCTGGGCGATGACGCCGGTGATGCGGCCGTCGCTGCTCTTTTCCAGCTTGGCCAGGCCGGTATTGAAGTCGATGGAGTAGCCCAGGCTCTCAATGTACTCCTGGAACACCTGATTGCGGGGCTTCTCGGCGCTGCTGTAGTCCACCTGCTGGACCGGGAACATCAGCTTGGTCTGGCTGATCTGAGTGTCGTCGGGCCACTTGGCCTCATCGCCCAGGGTCAGGTTGCAGGTGTAGTTGTAGGGTGCGCTCTCCAGAATGCCCGACACAAAGTCGTGCATGGCGGCGGACTCATTGATCCAGGTCTTAACCACACGCTGATCGCAGCGGCCGCCCATGGAGCGGGAAATTTCGCTCAGCAGCTCGGCGCGGTCCACCGGCGGGACGCCCTGCTTCTTGGCCTCGCTGCTGTCGATGGTGCCGTACCAGTGGCGGGTCTCCATGACGGCGGAGTTCTGCTCGATGATGCGGAAGTTCAGGCCGTTCTGAGCGGCAAAGGCGGCGGCACACATGCCGCCGTTGCCGGCGCCCACGATGACGATGTCGGTGTCCCAGGTCTCGGTGATGGCGTCCTCGTCGATGTCGGGCTCGGTGCCCAGCCAGTCGTTCTCATCGCCGGTGGGCAGCTGAATCGAGGTCACCACCGTCTCGCCCATGGCCTGGGCAAAGCAGCTCTTGGCGGCCTTCATAACGGCCTCGGAGGTGATGGTGGAGCCCGACACGCCGTCGATCTCAGCCGAACCGGCGGCCAGCAGCTGCTCCTTCAGCTGGTCGGCGGCAGCAGCGCCGTAAGAGGCAGTCTCGCCCGAGGTATCCACCACCACGTCGGTGACGGCGGTCTCGCTGAAGGTCATGGTGACCTTGACGGTGGAGGAAATGCCCTCAGCGGTGCCCTCATAGGTACCGGGGATGTAAGTGGCGCCGGACGCTGCCGAGCCTGCGCTCGAGGCGGCCGAGCTGGCCGAATTGCAGGCGGCCAGGGCGCCGGCGGTAACGCTGCCCATGGCAGCGGCCGCGGCAATCTTCAGAAAACCTTTGCGGGAAATCTTTTTCATGGTCTGAACTCCTTTTTCTTCGTTCCTTCTTCAAAAACCTTCCTCATCCGCAGGGATTGCGGTTTTCTTAACAAGTTTAGCGAATCCCGCTCCGATTTACAAATCATAGTTTTTATAGTACACTTTAGGAAAACCTTATGAACCACGGAGGATGCCCCCATGACCGAACGAGCCCTGACCGGTTTTGTCAAGGTGGTGGAGCTGGGCAGCTTCACCGCGGCGGCGGACGCCCTGTTCATCTCCCAGTCCGCCCTGTCCCAGCAGATCCGCACCCTGGAAAACCAGCTGCACTTCACCCTGTTCCAGCACGGCGCCCGCCAGGTAACCCTGACAGCGGCGGGACGCAGCTTTTACCCCAAAGCCAAACAGATCCTGCGCCTGTACGACACCGCCGTCAAGGAGGGCATGGCCATCCAGCAGGAATCCCGCCCACCTCACCGGCATCTGTTTCTGGCCTGTCAGGACTCTGTGCTGGCCACCCTCTGCTTTGAACTGTTCGCCATGACTCCCGAGCTGTGTGCGGAGTTTTCGCCTTTGGTGCAGTTCTGCGCCAACCGTGCCGACGTCTGGCGGGCTTTGGACAGCGGCGAAGCCGACCTGTCCTTTCAACCGGAATACGCCGACATCGCAGCCCGGGGGCTGCGCTTCACCCCCCTTCTCAGCCTGCCTGAGCTGTGCTTTCCCTTCAACGTCCCCGACAGTCTGCCCCAGCACGTTCTCTCCCTGGAGGACGCTTTGTCCTGCCGCTGGATTTTCGCCTTTCCCGCCAGCGAGACCCTCTATGAAACCGAACTCATCCACCAGGCCGGCAAGCAGGGCGGGGTTGTGATCCAGCCGGGCACCGTCACCAGTTCCGCCTACGGCCTGCCCACCCTGATGCTGGCCCCCTGCATCTACCACCGCCGGCCCAATTTTGACGCGGTGCGGATGCTGCGTTGGGGCGAGGGCAGCCGGTTCGGCATCGTGACCGCCGCCCATCCCGACGAGACCGTCCGCCAGTATATCGACCAAATCAGTCAGGTGGTACAGGCCCACCAGCATCAGCTGTTCGGCCTGCTGAATTGAAAAAATCCTCTTCCCCGCCGGGCTTTCTGGACTTCCAGAAGGTCCGGCGGTTTGTTGCGGGGCATTTGGGCGGGGCTGAGGGCAGCTTGGGTTTATTCGGTTGCTTTGGCGCGGGAAGGTCTGCTATACTTGCACTGCGGCAGGGCCCTGCTGAGATTCAGGAAAGGAGCTTTTCACCATGAAACTGACCATCCAAGAGGATGGATCGGTCCGCGAGACCGAAATCACCATCCGCTGCGCCTGTCTGGACCAGCGGCTGCAAAAGCTGGTGGGACAAATCCGGCAGTATGGCTTCTGCCTGACCGGCTATCAGGAAAGCCGCCAGTTCCAGCTCCCGCTGGAAACCATCTGCTATCTGGAATCCATCGACGGCAAAACCTTTCTCTATCAGGAGAAGGAAGTCTACGCCTGCCATGAAACCCTGGCCGCCCTGGAACCTCAGCTGATCCGCAGCGGCTTTGCGCGGATCAGCAAAAGCTGCATCCTGAACATCGCCTTTCTGGACTATGTGGAACCTCTGTTCAACCACCGGCTCAAGGCGATGCTGAAAAACGGCGAGTCCCTCATCATCAACCGCAACTACATCGAGCCGCTGCGCCGCCAGCTGAAAGGAGATTCTGTATGAAAAAGGAAATTCTGTCCCGCCTGTCCGCCGCCTGCGTTCTGTTCACCCTGGTTCTTTTGTGCAGCTGCCTGCGGAACATTCTTTCCGGCAACTATGGCTCGTCCTCCTGGCCGGTGGTCCTGATCTTTGTCCTGCTGGTGGGGATCGAGGCGGTGGACTACCTGATCTCCCTGATCCCCTTCCGGACTTGCCGCCAGTATCGTTTTTGCTCGGTTGCCGTGAATTATGTGCTGGTTTTCCTGGCCTGGCTCTGCCTGGGTTGGGTGCCTCAGAACGTATGGAGCATTCTGGCTTTCAGCCTGTGCTATCTCATCTTTTACCGCCTAATCCAGCTCTATTTTGACGCCAAGCGCCAGGCAGAGGCGGCAGATTTCAACCGCCAGCTGGAACTGTGGCGGAAACAGCACCAGGCCCCTGATCCCCAGGATCACCCGGACCTCTGACGGGCCCATACACAGAAACATCCGCCCTTCCCTGACCGACGGGGAACGGCGGATTTTTTCGCTGTGGGTTTGGGGGCGTCACGCGCCTTTTGCGGTTCGCGGCCGCACAGGCAAAATGCTCCCTTCCCGGCCAGCGGCGGCGCCGTCTGCCGGAGAGGGAGCATTCTGTTTCAGGGGTTTCGGCTTTTTTGCCGGCGTGTCACAGGTACGCCATCTGCAGGCTGCTGGAATCGCACTTCTGGGAAAACTCCACCTTGAAGGTGTGGGTGGTGTCGTGCGCACCCGCATTGGCGCCGTGCTGTTCCGGCGGGGTGAAGGTGAGGGTCAGAGTGCCCGCCTCGCTGCTCATGCTGCCGGTGGCGGTCACTTCGATGGTCTCCCCCGGGTTGACGCCGTAGGCGGTGCAGACCTTTCCGTCCGCGGTGGTCTGGTCAGCCTGGGCCATGTCGTCGCTGCGGGTGATCTGGACCTGGAAGGCCTGGTCCTGGAAGGTCCCGCTGATGCCGGTGGACCCGTCGTAGTACTCGCCAAAGGGATTGCCGTGGAGATGATACAGCCACACCGGCTCGGACGTCCGGTTGGTGACCGAGAACCCCAGCAGCACCAGACAGGACGGCTCCTGCTGCCCGTAGACCGAGCGGGAAACCGAGTCAAGTTTGATCTGCAGATAGGCGTCCTCGGAGGTGGCCTGGAGAATCTTCACGCTGTCCGCAGCGGACATCTGTTTGTCGCTGGCGGCGCGGGCGGGCACAGGGAGCGTCAGCAGCAGCGCAGCGGCGCCGGCCCGGGCGGTGCCCTTCAAAAAAGATCTGCGGGATATCAACATGGTACATCCTCCTCGCTGATCGAAGATTTTGGGTTTGATCCCGGCGCAGATCCCGCCCTCTGCCCCAAAGGACAGGCAGAATCTGCTGGTTTTAGTATAGCACGTCCAGCGGAAGAAAGGCGGATTTTTTGGCTTCTCTTTCCTCCAAACCCACAGATTCAGTACAGTATACAATTTTTCGCTGTGGTATTTGTGGGGTTTTGCCGTGGCAAAATCCACAAAAACAGCCTGTCCTCCGCGTCGGCGGCCGGTTACCTCCGCGCCCTAGTCAGCGCTTTTCGGCGGACCGTCCCGCTTTGGGCCGCCGCCTTTTTTCCTGTATCCGGTCGGGCAAAGCCATCCCCGGAAACCTCCCCCGCTTCACAGGCAAAAACCGGAGAAGCCCGGCCCCCAAAGGCCCGGCTTTTCCGGTTTTGGTTTGGCGTGATTCAGTTCAAAATCCAGACCCCCAGGTTGAGATACCCGGCAAAGGCCACCCACACCAGATAGGGAATCTGCAGCCGGGCGGCCAACGGTTCCACCCGGGCAAAGACGGTGATCATCCAGAGGATGACGCCCCACAGGGCGGCCAGCCAGATCAGGGCCAGGCCGAACATCTGGAAGCGGAAAAAGAGAATGCTCCAGAAAAAGTTCATGGCCAGCTGCAGCCCAAAAATCCACAGCCCGTGCCGCCGTTCCAGGGTGTCGGCCGTCAGGGCAACCCGGGCCGCACTGATGCCCATGAGGGCATAGAGGATGGTCCAGACCACCGGGAACACCAGCGGCGGCGGCGACAGGGGCGGCTGGGCGATGCGGTCGGTGTAGATTTGGACATCCTCCCGGGTCAGCCAGCCGGCCAGGCCGCCCGCGGCCTCGGCCAGCAGAATCCAGAACAGATAGGTCTTGATTTTGGTGTGATTCATATTGCATCCCTCCATCACAGGGTATGCAAAAACAGGCGCTGTATACACGCGCCCCTTTCTGTTTCCGATTTCATCAGCCTCGGCCCGAAAAATTCCTTCGTTCCCCTTTCGCAGCCGGGTTCTGCAGCGCATCCAGCGCCAGACAGGCCAACCCCAGTCCCAGCAGAGCCGCCGCATCCTTCGGCGCCAAGGCGTCCAGCACCGACAGAACCGCCGCTGCCACCCCCATGGCCAGAGCCACCGCCCGCAGAATGGTCGCCATCAACGTGCCGGTCTGCTCCTCAGCCGGCCGGCTGCCGCCCCTGCCCTGCATCAGCTCTTCCAGCGAGAGGCCCAGCACTTCCGCCAGAACCGGCAGAGACTGGATATCGGGACAGGACAAGTCCCTCTCCCATTTGGATACGGCTTTATCGGTGACCCCCATTTTTTCAGCCAGCTCCAGCTGGGTCATCCCCTTTTCTTTGCGGGTCTGGGCAATCAATGCGCCAAGTGTCTTTTTCATAGCGGTCTCGCTCCTTTGTCGGTTTTGCAGCGGGCTTTGGCTGCTGGCTCTATTGTATACCCTTCTCCCTGGCTTCTCAACCGAGCATCGGTTTCCCTGTCTCGACCATAGGTTAAGTTCCAGTAGAGAGACGTTCCACCGTCCATTTTCAAAAAACCGTCGCCCAAAGAGGTCTCCCCCTTCGGGCGGCGGTTTGATTTGTTTTGTTACAGGCTGTGGCGGTAGGTGTCCTTCAGCTGCCGGATTTCCTCCAGGCGCTGGAGGGCGTCGGAGCCCATCCGGGCCGACACGGCCAGGGTCAGGGCTTCCGCCACCGCCACCGGGGCGCTCATGGAATGCTGGGCGTTTTCCTCCCCGCGGTAGACCAGAAGCCGGATGCTGGCCTGGGCGTCCTGCATCTCGTGATAGGCCCGGCTGGTGAACAGCAGGGTCTGGTAGCCGGCCTTTTTCTGGTAGTCCAGAAGCACCCTGCCCTCGGCCGACAGCTTGGCGAAATTGAACAGCACCACCAGATCCTCCGGGCCCATGGCGGGCAGGCTTTCCAGCAGCTCGGTGCCCGCCGAGGGAATCTGCCGCACATCCACCCCGATCCGCCGCAGACGGTATTCCAGCAGCTGGGCCGGCGCGCGGGAGGCGTTTTTGCCGTAGAGAAAGACCCGCCGGGCCCGGCAGATTGCCTCCACCGCCTGGGCGAACCCCTCCTCGTCCAGCAGCTCCTGGGTCTTTTGGAGGTTGTAGCGCTGCTGTTCCAGCCAGTAGGCCAGCGGGCTGGCCTCCTGGGTCTGCAGGGTATGGGTCAGCTTCTGGGCAGGGCCCCGCTGGACCGTCTGGTCCAGAATCACCCGCTTCAGATGCCGGAAATCCTCGCAGCCCACATGGCGGGCAAACCGGGAGACGGTGGCCTCCGAAATGCCCAGCGCATCGGACAGCTGTCCGATGGTCATACAGAGAAATTCGTCCCGGTGGGCGGCGATATATTCCAGAATGGACTGCTCGGTGGACGTCAGCCGGTCCGGCATCTGAGGGAAGGAAAATGGCATGGATGGCTCCTTTTACAGCAGGGATTGCAGCTCCGAATGAATCTGCCCGTTGGTAGCCAGTATAGCACACCGGGATGCGTCAAGCAACGGGGCGTCCCCGGCAAAATCCGTCACACGGCCCCCGGCCTCGGCCACAATCAGCATCCCGGCAGCGTAGTCCCAGGGCTTGAGGCCGTGTTCCAGATAGGCGTCCAGCCGTCCGCAGGCCACATAGCACAGCTCGATGGAAGCGGCCCCCACCCGCCGGACGTCGTGGCACCGGTCGTAGATGCGGCGCATCCGGACAAAGGCGGCGTCGGCCTGGTCCCGGCAGCCGGGGTTGGTGCCCACCGAACAGAGGCTGTCGGCCAGGGCCGCCGCCCCGCTGACATGGATGGGTTCTCCGTTGCAGAAGGCGCCCTTCCCTCTCCGGGCGGTGAACAGTTCATCGGCGTAGGGGTCATAGATGAGGCCCAGCTCCACCCGGCCCTCCACCGCCAGCGCCAGCGAAATGGCGCTGTGGTGGAACCCGTGGATCAGGTTGGTGGTGCCGTCCACCGGGTCCAGCACCCAGACCGCGCCGTTCAGGTCCACGGCGGCGTTGTCCTTTTCCTCGGCCATCAGGGCCGCGCCGGGGGTCAGCTGTTCCAGGGCCATCCGGATGTTCTCCTGCACCCGGGTATCCACGGCGGTGACAAAATCGGTCTTTCCCTTGGCCCGGGTCTGGCCGGCCAGGGTGCGGCTGTGGAGAAGCTGCCCCTGCTGCCGCAGCAGGGCGGCGGCTTCCTGCAGCAGGGCGCTGCTGTCCAGGGTCAGCATGCGCTGTGCCCCTTGGCCATCAGGACGGCGGGAGACTCGCCGCCGTTGCGCAGCAGCACCGACACATAATCCCCGCCCAGGGCATGGATTTCCTTCAGGGCCCGCTTGAGGACGTTGGCGGTCTTGACCTTGATGTCGGCGTCGGGGTGAATCACAATCTGGTAGCGGCCGGCCTTCATCTCCCGGGCCAGCTCCTCAAAGGTGTCGAACTCCTCCTCGAAGCAGGTGCGGATGCAGCCGTACTGCACTGCCTGATGGGTGTCGCTGCCCGCCACCACCGGCTTGTTCAGCCGCTGGCCCAGGCCGAAGGTCAGATGTTCGGTGCGGTCCTGGTCCACGGCCACATCCTTGCCGTTCAGGTCCAGAAAATCAAACCGGGCCAGCAGTTCGGGGGACAGCTCGGGGATGTGCCCGCCCTCCCGGAAGGGGTGTCCGGCGCCCACCAGCACCGGGTACTGGTCAAACAGGCGGAACAGTTCCTCCGCCGGCAGAAAGGCATTTTTGCTCTTGTAGGGGGTCAGGCGGCGGTTCAGCTCCCGGATGGCCTCCATGGGGCCGATGGACAGCACATGGCCCCCCTCGGCGATGTCGGTTTCCATGCCGGGGAACACCTTCAGCCCGTCGATGACGTAGGCGTCCCCTTCCTTGTCCCCCCGGTCGGCAATGTAGCTGTAGAGGGTGTCAAACTGCTGGGTGTTGAAATGTTCGGTGAGGCAGATGGCGTCCAGCCCTGCCTCTTTGGCCTCGTTGAGAAGCCAGTCGGTGTATTCGGTGGAGAAGGGCAGGTATTTGGCCAGCTTCCCGTGGGTGTGAAAATCCATATACATAGGTGAAAACCTCCGGCGTCAGATCAAAGTGGAGATCAGGATGGTGACCGCCACCCACAGGAAGGAGACCGACAGGAACAGCAGGTCATTGTTGGTGACCCGCAGAACCGACAGCTTGAGCCGCTTGACCTCTTTGTTGACGGCAGCGTAGCGGTAACCCTTGATCTCCAGCACTTCCACGGTGGTGCGGGAGCGCTTGGCGGTGTTGAGCATCAGCGGATAAAAGGCGTACACGATGATCCGCACCTGATAGATCAGGTAGCGGATTTTGCCCCCCAGGGTGTCGTGTTCCGGCGGGTTGCCCCGCAGCCGGTAGGACAGCAGCACGCTCTGAAACTCCTCCATCAGGATGGGCAGCATCCGGTAGGCGTAGGAGATGGAGAAGGACAGCCGCTCGGGGCAGCCGAACCACATCAGGCCCTGGGACAGCTTGTCGGGGTCCATCCCGGAAAAGACGGTGACCGACGCCAGCGAGACGGTGGCCACCTTGAGGGTCAGCACCAGCAGCGGAGCGATGGCGGAGGCGTCGCCGCCAAACAGCCAGGTCACCACCAGCAGGTACCCCGTCTGGGAGAACACACCCAGACCGAACAGGAACAGCACCAGCCCTGCCACATGGGCCAGGGCGGTGGTGATGGTCACCAGCACAAAGCACCCCAGCAGGAAGGGCAGACTGTTCACAAACCAGGGCACCAGCCCGAAGAACAGATACCAGGCAATCAGAATCCGGGGGTCCATGGCGGCCACCAGGGTATCGTTGTTGCCGTAGGCGTTTTTCAGCACCTGATTGCGGAGAAAGTCCATGGAGAATTTGTCCAGGATGTTTTCCGACAGTTTATCGACCATTTTCACAGCAAGCGGGCCTCCCCTCAAAACAGCGCAGGAAATCATCGATGGTATAGCACAGAGCGTGCGGGTCCAGAGCCTGCCCCATGGTAAAGATCTCGGGCGGGCGGATGCCCACCTGTTCCAGGACGGCCCGGTTGCCGAACACCTCATCCCGGGTGCCGTCAGCCACCACCCGGCCGCCGCACAGCACAATAATCCGCTCGGCCCACTCGCAGACCAGCTGCATATCGTGGGTGGCGATGACCACCGTCTCGGTGATCTCTTTCAGGTCCTCCAGGGTCCGCATAATCTCCTTGCGGGTGGCGATGTCCAGGTTGGCGGTGGGCTCGTCCAGCAGGAGAATCCCCGGATTGAGGGCGATGCCGATGGCCAGGCTGGCCCGGCGCATCTGTCCGCCCGACAGCAGGCGGCCGTCCCGGTCCCGCAGGTCGCTCAGCCGGAACCGCTGCAGCAGCTCGTCGGTCCGCCGGGCGGCGTCGGGCACTCCCCGCGCCTCCATGGCGTAGGCGATGTCCTTGGCGATGGAGTCCTTGATGAACATGTCCTCGGGGTTCTGATAGACCATCGAGATCTGGCGGGAGAGGGCTTCGGGCTTGACGTCGTGGAGCCGGACGCCGTTCAGCTGGACGGCGCCGGATTCCGGCTTCAGCAGGCCCACCAGAAGCTTCATGAAGGTGGATTTGCCGGCGCCGTTGGAGCCGATCAGAGCCACCTTGTCCCCCTTGTGGATTTCCAGGTCCAGACCCGAAAAGACGCTGTGGGGCGCGCCCTTGACGCTGCGGTAGGACACCGACACCTTTTCAAAGGCGGCCGCCGCAGGCCCGGCCGGGTGCGGGACGGCTGCCGGACGGGGGTCCGGCTCTGCCTTGGGGGCAAAGACCGCCCGGCCCGCCTCCACCGTGGTGGGGAGGAGCACATCCGGGGCCAGGGCGCCGGCCTGCTGCATCCGCCGGGCGGCAATGGTCACCTGGGGCGGGAAGATGTTGCAGCTCTGCAGCTCGTCCACCCGCTGCAGAGCGTCGGCGGTGGGCAGCACCCACTGGACCCGGCCGTCCTTCATCAGCATCACATGCTTGCAGAAGTCCGCAATGTATTCGGTGTGGTGCTCGATGACGATGATGGTCTTGTGATAGGTTTCGTTCAGCTCCCGCAGGACGGCGTAGATCCGGTCGGCGTGGCCGGGGTCCAGCTGGGCGATGGGCTCGTCCAGAATCAGCACGTCGGGCTGGAGGGACACCGCCCCCGCCAGGGCCAGCAGATGGGTCTGGCCGCCGGACAGCTGCCAGATGAAATCGTTTTCCCTGCCCCGCAGGCCGCACTGTTCCAGGGCGTCCAGGCCCCGCTGGCGGTAATCGGGCATGGCGTAGTTCTGGCAGGCATAGGACGCATCGTCCAGCACGGTGGGCCGGATGATCTGGTTTTCGAAATCCTGGTACACATAGCCGACCTTGCGGGCCAGGGTGCCCACATCGGTTTCCCGGGTATCCAGCCCGCAGGCAAGGACCCGCCCTTCCATCGCACCGCTGATGAACTGAGGAATCAGACCGTTGAGAGTCTTGCAAAAAGTGGACTTTCCGCAGCCGTTGTTTCCAACGATGGCGAGAAAGTCCCCTTGTTCAATGGTTACGGTGATGTCGTTGAGGGTGGGATGCTCTGCGCCTGGATAGGAATAGGTCAGATGATCTATCTCTATCGCGTGCATGGGTTCAACCTCTTTCTGCGGGGATCTGTTCGGTGCGTTTCCGCATGGCCAGCACCACGGCCACCACAACCACAGCGGCTGCCACCATGGCCACCGCAATGGAGGTGGAGCTCTCGGCCCAGTCGGCCTCCCAGTCGATCAGGCTCATGCCGCTCTTGGCCAGCAGCTGGGTGACGGCAGCCACCACAAAGGCCGCAGCGCAGCCCAGGATGGCTTTTGCGCCCAGGGGTTCCAGGGCGGTCTGGGTGGTGCGGGGCTCCATGCCCAGCAGGGGCTCGATCTTGCCGTGGAGCTTGGGCACCAGGTAGAGGGTGGGCAGCAGGCAGAACAGGATGCCGGAGAACAGCAGGTCGTTCAGGAAGGCGAAGCCCTCGGTGGCAAAGACGCTCTCGGGCAGGCCGGCCACCGCCTCAAAGTCATCCACAGCCAGCTGAACTTTCAGGATGTCCACCACCATGCCCAGGAACAGCTGGATGGCGGTGCCGCCGATGGCCGCCGCACCCACCATGGTGCGGTTGGCGGGGTCGCGGACCAGACGGCCGGCGACGTAGACGCCGATGGTGACGGTGATGAATTTCTCCACTTCGCCCAGACCGCCGAACTGGCCCAGCATGATCTCGCTGAACACCAGCTCACCGGTGGCGGCGCCCAGGGCCGCCGACATGGGGTCAAAGAGCATGGCCAGCGTCAGGGGGATGAACAGGAAGTACTCCACCGAGAACTCCACAATGCCCACCTGAAACTTGGGGATCAGCTCCGAGAACAGGGTAGCCAGGCCGTAAAGGGCCATGGACAGCACAAAAATCATCAGCTTCTGCGACTGGTTGGCCGCTTGCTTATGGATGGACGTCATACATGATACCTCCCAATGATATCCATGAATTGTTTCGCTTCTTGGAACAATTCACAGTCTACCAGAGGAATGTAAATCCTGCGACCAAGGCCCTGTAAAATGTTTGTAATTATTTCAGTTTCTCATTTTTATGAAAATATATTTTCTTTTTTGAAACCCGCATGACGTCCCGACGTGCAAAAATCGCCCGGAGAGGTTTCCCTCCGGGCGGCGGTGGTTTTCCTGTTCGGTTTTTCGGTCAGGACTCAATGTCATAGGGCCAGGTAGTGATCCCGCCGAAGTCATAAATGGCGGTATACCCCAGATCGGCCAGGGCCTTGGCGGCCTTTTTGCTGCGGTTGCCGCTGCGGCAGTAGACCAGCACCACCGAGTCCTTTTCAGGGATGACGGCGGCGGCGCTCTCCTCGTCGATGGTGCCCACCGGCAGCAGGACGGCCCCGGGAATATGGCCGCCGTCGTATTCGCTCTGTTCCCGCACATCCAGGATCAGAACCTCCTGGGTGTCCATCATCTCTTTGGCTTCTTCCTGGCTGATCTTCTTGTAGGCGTCGGAGGATGCGGCACCGCAGGCGGTGAGCATCATCAGCACCGAACACAACATAGGCAGAATGCGCTTTTTCATCGAAATACCTCCTTGTATAGACCCTCTGCAAAGGCCCGGTGGCCCTGCTCGGTGAAATGGACGCCGTCGCAGGCCAGGCCCACGCCCCAGAGCCCTGCATCGGCGAACCGGATTCCCAGCCGCGCCGCCAGCTCCCGGCAGAGCCGGGCAAACGCTTTGGAAGCGTCCATCAAATGCTCGTCCTGAACCCATTCCCCAAAGGTCACCGGCGGCGGGGCAATCAACAGAATCTTTTCCCGCTCCAGGTCCAGCCCGGTGAGAAACCGTTCCAGCCGGCCGGCGGCCTCCGCCGGGGTGCAGCCCTGCAGCAGGTCATTGGTGCCCAGCATCACCACCAGCAGGCCGGTGTCCGCCGGAAAGGAAACGGGCTGCCGGGGGATCTCCCGGCCGTTCTGGCCCCGGTTGGAGATGTTCCAGCCGGTTTTCCCGGCCAGAATGTCCACCCACCGGTTTTGGGGGTCGTACCGGTCCCCCAGCCAGGAGCGGGGGTCGTAGCCATAGGTATTGGAATCCCCAAAACAGATGACGTTCATACGGCGTTCCTCCGGTCTGTTTCCTTTGCATTCCCCGCCCGCCGCAGCGTGCGCGCGTGGGTTGGATGGCCTTATTATAACATGCCCCGTTTCCCCTCACAACGCCCCTTTGGCTCCACTGTGACTGACGCACATTCGTCCCCTCTCTTTTCTTTTTCCCGTATCTGTGCTAGAATGAAAAAAAGACGTTGGAAGGAGCGCTGTGTATGGGTGAATTGCTGATGGATCTGGCCTCGTTTCTCCTGAGTGAAGTGCTGTTCCGCCTGCGGGAAAAGAACCGGGCTCTCTATATTTTGATTATGGGCGGCTTCATTGCCGTTTTTGCCGGCGTGGCCGTCCTCTTTTACAGCCAGAGCGCCCCGGTCAAGGGGACGGTCATGGCCCTGTTTGCCCTGCTGATGCTGGTGCTGCTGGTCTACACCCTGCGCAAGGACCCCCAGCCCGCCCGCCGGACCTGGAACTCCTGGTACGACAAGCGCTCCCGCTGACCCGTTTATTCCAAACAAAACAGCCGCCCGGCCTCTCCCCGTTGTGGGATGGGTTCCGGGCGGCTTTTTCTGTTCAGAGGCGAGGGGGCGGGGTTTTCCCGGGCTGTCCAGAGGGACAGGCGCTCTGGACCGTGTCCATCACCGCCTGCAGCAGTTCCAGCTTCTGCCGGGCCGGACAGTCCAGACGCCGGACGGCGTCGGCCACAAATTCGGCGTGGACTTCCGCCGCCCGCCGGGCCAGTTCCTGCCGGCCCGCCCCGGTGCCGGGGCCATGTACCACCACCCGCATGGGTGCGCTCCGTCTCATCCCCACCGCCTCCCGCCTGTTCGCCTGGTTCTATCCTATTGTGCACGGCCTGTCTGGTATGACTGGGAAGCAGATTGTTTGCAGACACTATCTGTGCTATAGTAAAATCAACTGTTTTTCACAGAGCATTCAATATCGCCAAAGGAGGCGCTCATGGTACATATTCTGTTGGATATTCTGGATTTCTCCTCCGATTTCCTCTCAGCGGAGCTTCGCCGCTATATTCGCCCGGAAAACAAGGTGGTTATCCTTGCCTTTTCTTACCGCGACAGCGCCGTCCATTGCCTGAAAGACTGGAATACTTTATACGGAAAAGATGGCGGCATGTATTACGATGCTATGGTCACCCCCTTCCTGCATTACGGCATTCCCGAATCCAACATCCGGATCATCAACTACTATACCGACACTCCATCCCAAGTCGCAGAACTCCTTCGCCAAGCTGACATCGTCTATTTCCCGGGCGGGCTGCCCGACCGTATGCTGGAACGGATTGACGCCTTTGATTTGAGAAACACTCTGCTCTCTTTTCAGGGGATTATGATGGGCTACAGCGCTGGCGCAGTTCTTCAGCTGCAGGAATACCATCTGTCGCCGGATTCAGACTATCCGGAATTTTCCTACTATAGCGGACTCCCACTTCTCAAAGATTTTTATCTGGAAGTCCACTATGAAGGAACCGATGTGCAAAATCAGGCCATTCAGCGGGTCCTGAATGAACGCAGGAAAATCGTTTACGCCACCGTCACAGACCGTTCTGCCATCCTAATCGACGGTTCCGAGACCAAACTTTTGGGGGATGTCCGAGTATTCACCCCCTTATCCCAATAACCAAATTTTCTTTTGCCGACTTACCTGGCCTCTCCTTCATGGGATGTCCCTCCCCCGCATATAACATCCAGTGAAAGGAGTTCCGCCATGCAGAAACAGCCAAATCCCAACGTCATCGCCATCTATTCCCGGAAATCCCGCTTCACCGGCAAGGGGGAAAGCGTCGGGAACCAGGTGGAGCTGTGCCGGGCCTATATCCGCACCTCCTTCGGGGACCGCTGCGCCGACGGGGCGGTGGTCTTTGAGGACGAGGGCTTCTCGGGCGGCAACCTGAACCGCCCCGGCTTCCAGAAAATGATGCAGGCCGCCCGGCAGAGGCAGTTCCGGGCGGTGGTGGTCTACCGGCTGGACCGGATCAGCCGCAGCATCAGCGACTTTTCCGCCCTCATCCAGGAGCTGGGCCGGCTGCAGATCGACTTTGTCTCCATCCGGGAGAGCTTCGACACCTCCAGCCCCATGGGCCGGGCCATGATGTACATTGCGTCGGTGTTCAGCCAGCTGGAACGGGAGACCATCGCCGAGCGCATCCGGGACAATATGCAGGAGCTGGCCAAAACCGGCCGCTGGCTGGGGGGCACCACCCCTACCGGCTACACTTCCGAGGCGGTCCAAACCGTGACGGTGGACGGCAAGACCAAGCGGGCCTGCAAACTGAAATTGATCCCCCAGGAGGCGGACATCGTCCGCACCATCTATCAGCTGTACAGCGAGACCGATTCCCTCACCATGACCGAGGCGGAACTGCTGCGCCGGCAGATCCACACCAAAACCGGGCGAAACTTCACCCGGTTTTCCATCAAGGGGATTTTGCAGAATCCCGTGTATCTCCTGGCCGACCCGGACGCCTACCGGTATTTTGTGGACAAGCAGGCCGGCCTGTGTTCCCCCGCCGGGGATTTTGACGGGGAACGGGGCATCCTGGCCTACAACCGCACCGACCAGGAAAAGGGCCGGGCCACCCTCTACCTGCCCCCCAGCGAATGGATTGTGTCGGTGGGGCAGCATCCGGGCCTGATCCCCGGCCGGGTCTGGGTGCGGGTGCAGGAATCTCTGGAGCGGAACAAGGCCAAGAGCTACCGCAAGCCCCGCAGCAATGAGGCGCTGCTCACCGGCCTGCTCTGGTGCCGGTGCGGGAGCCGCATGTACCCCAAACTGTCCCGGCCGGCCGCCGACGGCAAACCGGTCTACGCCTATGTGTGCAAACAAAAAGAGCACAGCAAGCGGAACCTGTGCAGCTGTCCCAACGCCAGCGGCGGCCGGCTGGACGCCGCCGTGGTGGAGCAGGTCAAACAGCTGGCGGGCGACCGGGACGTATTTTTGACCCTGCTGGAAAAGAGCAAGCGCCCGTACACCGGCAGCCGGGAGGAATCCCCGCCTATGCTGGAGGACCTGCGCCAGCAGCAGGTTCTCACCCGGCGCAAAATCACCGCCCTGCTGGACGCTCTGGCCGATTTCGGCGGCAGCGCCGCCTCGGTCCACCTGAAAGAGCGTCTGGAGGAGCTCCACGCCCAGGACGCCGCGCTGCAGTCCCGGATTCAGGAGCTGGAAAGCGCTCCCCCGCAGAACACCCTCAGCCCGGCCGAACTGGACCTGCTGCGGCAGCTGCTGGCGGTTTTCCGGGACAGCATGGACCGGATGTCGGTGGAACAAAAGCGGGCCGCCCTCCGCACCCTGGTGCAAAAGGTGGTCTGGGACGGGACGTGGGCCCACGTGGTGTTTTTTGGCGCGGAGGACGAGGCCCCGGACGGGCGGACCGCCGGCCCCGGCGCGGAGGCAAACCCCGTCGAAACTGTGGGGCCCGGGTCGATGAATCCCCGCGAATCCTCCGGTCATCCGGGACATTTGGCGGAATCCGGCGCTTTGGGGGCCGATTCTCCCGATTCGGCTCTCTGGGGAGAGGATAGCAAATGAAATCCGGATGCAGTTCCGGCGCGAAAAAAAGGTCGGGCCGACGGTCTCTCTGCAGGAATCCCTCGACACCGGCAAAGACGACTCGGCCCTGACCCTCTCCGACCTGCTGCAGGACACCGCCTGCATGGAAGAAACCTGTGAAAAGAAAGACGACGCATCCCGCCTGCGGGGCCTCATCGAGGCGCTGCCCGCCCGGGAACGCCAGCTGGTGCTGCTGCGCTACGGCCTGGGCGGCCAGCCGCCCCTGACCCAGTCCGAGACCGCCCAGCTGCTGGGCATCAGTCGGAGCTATGTCTCCCGCCTGGAAACCCACGCCCTGGAAGAAATCCGGGCGCAGTGGGAGCAGTAAAAGGCGCGGTCTGCCCTTTTCCCCAAGACTTTACACAAAATCGAGGAGCGCCGGCCTTTTTCCCCGCTCCACAAAAAAGACGGGCTGAGAAACAAGGTTCTCAGCCCGCTTTTTGTGTCATTTGTTTGCGGGAGGCGCATTTGCCTCCCGGCCGCATTCCACCCTCCAGCGGATCTGCGTTGAAAAAGCCGGCAGGTGCAGCGGTTTTCCCCGCCGGGGCCCCTGCGGGGCCAAAATGCGGCCTGTTTTTCACAAAGACAGGCGTTTTGGTGGATTTCCGGTCAGCCCAGATACTTGTAGATGGTGTACCGGCCCCGGTTTTGAGTCTTGCTGCCGTACTGGATGGCCTGCTGGGGGCACTCATGGAGGCACCGCAGGCACTGGCAGCAATTCCCGGTCCAGACCGGGGGCCGGCCGTCGGTGACGGTGATGGCGTGCGCCGGACAGTTCCAGGCGCACAGGCCGCAGCCGTTGCACCGGTCATCGGCGTGGAAGGGCTTGGTGTCCCGGGCGAACCGGTTGAATCCGGCGTTCACCACCCCCGACTTGATCCAGGCCATGGGCCCCTCTTTGACCCGATAGACCTTCTGACCGGCCAAAATCTCCCTGGCCATCCGCTCCATCTGCCAGGATGCGTCCGCCAGTTTCCGCCGGACGGCGCCGTCGCTCTCTACGTCCTCGGCCAGAATATAGTTGTTGGGCATCACCAGGCTGTAGCTGCTGTCCAGCGGGCAGGCCGCCGCCAGCTTTTTCAGGGCCAGGCCGGCCTCCGAGCCGCAGGTCCCCACGCCAAAGGTGAAGGCCCCCGTCCGGGGCAGGTTTTGGGCAAATTCCATCACCATCTGGGGCGGGCCCCAGGCATACACCGGGAAAACCAGGCCGATGCGGCTCTCCCCCTGCAGGTCGGGCAGATTGTCCATCCGGGCCAGGTCACAGACCTTGTCCCCGGTATAGGACGCCAGCTGCTGCGCAGCCCACCGGGAATTTCCGGTGCCGGAAAAGTAAAAAATCATCCTTGCTGTCCTCCTGTTCCCGCCGCCTCCGCCGGGCGGATCTCCTCCCCTTCTGCCGGGCCGGGGGCCGGCAGGGTGAAGGTAAAGCAGAACCACCGGTCCCTGCAGCTGAGGGTATACTCGCCGCCCCAGCGGTCCAGCACGCTGCAGACGTTCACCAGGCCCATGCCATGGCCGGGCCCGGTTTTGGTGGTGGGCGGCAGGGTGCCGCCGGGCCAGTCCAGATCCTGTTCCACCCGGTTGCGCACCGACACAATATATTCCTCTCCGGTGCGGCGGATGCGGAGGGTGATCTGGGGCGGGTCGGCCCGCACCGCCGCCTCCACCGCATTGTCCAGCAGGTTGCACATCACCGTCACCAGGTCGGCGTTCCGCAGCGGAAAGCCGCGCAGATCGCACAGGTCAAAGTGGAGCATCACCCCTTTTTCGGTGGCCTGATGGTATTCCTTGCTCAGGAGGGCATCCATCAGGGGGTTGTGGGTATCCACCACCGCGGTCCCCGCCGAAATCTTCTGGGAGACGCTGGCCAGGTAGGCCCGGGCCCCCTCCATGTCCTGCTGTTCCAGATAAAAGTGGATTGCATCCAGGTGGTTGGTAAACTCATGGGTCAGCCGCCGCTGGGTCTGGTAGGACTCCATCAGGGCGTCAGCCCGCTCCTGTTCCATTTCCATCCGGCTCTGGGCCCGGCTGGCCCGCAGGGTCTGGCCGCTGAACATGGTCAGCAGCACAAAATACACCGCCACCGACAGCAGCAGCCCCACGCAGAGCAGCAGCATAAAGCTGTATTCATCCGAAACCTGGTCAAAGGCCGCCAGCAGCACATTCATGGCGGCGGCCACGCAGAGATAAATGTCGGCCGCCAGCCGCTGGCGGGGCTCAACGTATACCACAAACTTTTTCATCCCGCGGACGGCAAGCCAGACCAGCAGGTTCAGCACCACGTCATAGGCCAGGATGGAAAAGGGCATGGGCCACACGTCCGCCAGCCGGACGCCCCAGAATGTGGCCGCCAGCGAGGTCATGACGTTTTCATAGCCCAGCACCGTCACCCCGCAGACCACCACCGAAAAGAACTTTTCCAGCAGTTTCCCGCCGAACAGCAGGGACGCGGCCGCAAACCGCAGCCCGTTGAAGGTCAGCGACCAGGGGGAGTATGGGACATAATCCCCCCACAGAACCTGGGAGATCATCCACAGACCCATGGCCAGAGCGGCGGCCCGCCGGCAGGACAATCTGCCGCGGCCCAGCATGGCCGCCTCAATCTGGAGCACCGCCAGGAATTCCCCCGCGCAGGGCAGATACATCAGCCACTGTTTATCCATTGCCAAATCGCCCTTTCCACTCCAGATAGGTGCCCCGGATCGCGCCGTATCCGGCCCGGCTGACGCTCAGCTCCACCTGATTTTCCATCTGGACTTTATAGCCCAGAATCTTGTGAATATAGCGCATATTCACCACGGCGCTCCGGCCCACCCGCAGGAATCCGCTGCGGTACAGTTCCTCCGGCAGCTCGGACAATTTTCCGTAATAAATGCACAGCGGTTTATGGGGCGTCTCTCCAAAGACCATCACCCGGCGGCCTTCGCTTTCCAGAGAATAAATCCGGTCATAGGGAATCCGCACCACTTCCCGGTTGACCTCCACCACCAGGGCCTTCTGTCTGATGAACAATTCGGTATAAACTTCCTCCAGGCAGACCGGCAGGGTCTGGCGCAGCGACTCCTTCAGCAGATACCGGAAGGCGCTGACGGTATATCCCTGGGTGGCAAATTCCAGATAGGCCGAGATATACACCAGCATGATGTCGTGATTTTTCTGTTTGAGGGTGCGGCCCAGCTGGATGCCGCTGGCGGTGATCAAATCCACATCCAGGAACGCCAGCTGATATTGTTCCAGATCCGGCAGGGCCTCTGCCTCCTCCGCACGGGTGCAGACCCGGGTCTGGACTTCCACCCCTTTTGTTCCAAAAAAAGAGGTCACCGCTTTTTGAATCCGCTCCCCAAAGGCGGGTTCATCGTCGCATATCAATATATTCATCATTCTTCCGCCAATCCCCTGTTTTTTGCAGTCACTTCCGGCCTGATCCGGCGCCGGCATCACGGTATTTTTTCAATAAAAATACACAATTCCGCCGCGCTTGTCAAGCGCCGGGCCGGGCCCCTTTTTTGCCGCCTTTTGGCTTTTGTTCCGACGAATGAGACCCAGGCACTGGCATCCGGCGGCAAACCGTGCTACAATAGCAGAGAACCACATCTTCCCGCCGGACGCCGGGAGGCGCCGGCTTTTCACAACAGAAAGGAAACGACTATGAGAATTGCAGTTACCTATCAGGATGGTTTTGTTTTCCCCCATTTCGGCCACACCGCCCAGTTCAAGGTCTACGATGTGGAAAACGGCCAGGTGGTGCGCAGCCAGGTGGTCAGCACCAACGGCCAGGGCCACGGCGCTCTGGCGGGCCTGCTGAGCCAGCTGCAGGCTGACGCCCTGATCTGCGGCGGCATCGGCGGCGGCGCACAGGCCGCCCTGGCCTCGGCCGGCATCCGCCTGTACGGCGGCGTGTCGGGCCAGGCGGACGCTGCGGTCCAGGCTCTGCTGGACGGCACCCTCAGCTACAATCCCGATGTCCACTGCGACCATCACGGCCACGAGCAGGGCCACAGCTGCGGCGAGCACGCCTGCGGCAGCGAGGAAAAGCACGGCTGCGCCGGCAACGGCGGCTGCCACGCTGAGTAATCCCTCTTTCCCCCACAGAATAAATATCCCCCGGCATAGCCGGGGGTTTTTCATATGCGGGCATAGCCCTAGAATACTAGCCACGCGTCACGTCGCGTAAGTACGGTCTGCCAGCCGCGAAGGATT
>NZ_NFKB01000089.1:0-6768 GCF_002160175.1 Faecalibacterium sp. An192 | reverse complement strand
CTGATGCCCTGGAGCGACTACATGCGCAGTTGTTTTGAATAACAAAAAAGGACCAGCTTTAGCTGGTCCTTTTTCTATTGTCAAGTACACTGTTTTGTGAGGCGCTTACTTTTTGCTGCTTTTTCTTTGCCGAAGGGATAATCTCTTCATGGAAAAAGTAGTTGACCACGATGGGCGGATCGTTGAACGGGCGTTTGATGGAATCATCATCACGGACATACAGCAACCCTTCTTCCTGACAGAACTGCCGCATCTGCGCATCCAGCATTGACCAGTAGCTGCGGTCTTTTTTGTTATAAATGGCATCGTACAGCGGCAGCAGGCCTGGATGTTTGTCCGTGATATAGTCAAAAATCGTTTTCTTATAACCGCCCCGCAGGTTCAGGTTTTCCAGCCAGACCAAATTACACTGATCCTTCGCCCGGCGGATGATGGCGGGCAGGTCGGTGATGCCGGGGAAAATCGGCGAGATAAAGCAGGTGGTGCGCACACCGGCGTCATGGAAGGCTTTCATGGCGGCCAGCCGCCGCTCAATGCTCACTGCATTGTCCATATCAGTGCGGAAATCTTCGTCCAGTGTGTTGATCGACCAAGATACCCGAGCGTTGGGGAATGTCTTGATGAGGTCGAGGTCACGCAACACCAGATCGGATTTGGTAGCAATGCTGAGGCTGCATCCGGTGCCCTGCATCTGTTCCAGCAGAGCGCGTGTCCGGCAGGCGGTTTCTTCCAACGGCTGGTATGGATCGCAGACCGAGCCGATGAACAGTTCCTTCCCGGCATATTTCTCCGGGTGCTTTATTTCCAGCCAGTGTTTAATATCTACAAAAGTTCCCCATGGTTCCGGGTGGTTCGTAAAACGCTTCATAAAGGAAGCGTAACAGTATTTACAACCATGTTCACAGCCCGTGTAGGGATTGACGGAATAATCTGCTACCGGCAGATTGGATTTGGTGAGGACGCTTTTTACTTCAATATTGTGGATCGTTGGTTCCATTGTAGGTATACTCCTTTTGATTTTGCTCATTTTCATGGGGCAGTTCCATCATATCCTTCATATCAGAAAAACCTATTCTTTGATACAGCGGCCTGCCCGCTTCTGAGGTTTCCAGGTATATTTTTGAAATATGGTGTTCGCGAGCCTGTTCTACAAGCCATCTGACAAGCCTGCTGGCTATGCCATGCCCACGAAATTGAGGTCTGACATAGACATTCATCAGGTAAGCGCATTTACCGGAAGGGTTATCCGGCGAGGGCATCTCGTGATAGAGGCACATCCCGCCGCAGCCGACGATTTCTTCCCCTATATAGACGAAGCAGGCGATATGCCCGCCCTGCGGCAATTCTTTCTGATAGTAGCGGCGGTTTTCGGCTTCCAGCTCCGCCAATGGCTGATCTGCCGGGATGGAGAATACTTCGTGCAGTACCTCCATCCGCCAGCGCATCAGCAGGTCAAGGTCTTGGAGTTCTGCTTTCCGAATTACAACGTCCATTACATCACCCCTGCTTTCATTACCACAGGCAGACGGGAAACATCGGGCTTTCCGTTGACATTGAGCGGAATCTGCTTCATTTTTACAAAAAATTCGGGGATCATAAAGGCAGTCAGATGATCTTCCAGTTCTTTCCGCACTTTGGAAATCTTCAGCTGGTCATCTGCGGGAACCACATAGGCGGTCATGTAAGAAAGCCCATCTTCATCGGTAAATGCTCTGACAACAGCCTGCTGGACATTTTGGCACTGGTAGAGGCGGGATTCTACTTCTGCGACTTCTACCCGCTTGCCATAAATCATAATCTGGTTATCTTTGCGGTGCAGGAATGCAATATTCCCGTCCGGCAGGATATAGCCCAGGTCACCGCTGCGGTACATGACGCTGCCATCCGGCTGCTGCTCGAAAACCTTGTTTTCTTCCGCATGGTCGCCAATATATCCCAAAGAGACGCCATCCCCATAAATACAGATTTCACCGGTTTGGCCTTTTGGCACTTCGTTCCCGCTCTGATCGAGAATCCGGATCTGCGCACCCAGTACAGGATGCCCGATAGGGTAAGTGCCATCTTCCAAAACCGTACCGCCGTTGCAGCGGTAGTAGGAGGCGCAGACCGTCGTCTCAGAAGGGCCGTAGGTGTTATAAACTTCCGCTTTGTCCAGCAAATGATCCACATAGACGCCCCGCAGTACATCGCCGCCGCTGATGAGCAGGCGCAGGGAGGACGGGATTTCCCGCAGATGGTTCATCTCTGCCAGCAGATAAGGGAACCCGCTGAGCATGGTCACATGGCGGCGCTCCACGAAATTCATCAGCGTATGAATATCCGTTTTGTCCTCATCCGCCGGAATTGCCAGCGCCGCGCCGTTTAGAAGACTGGCAAACACTTCTTCCACGAAGATGTCAAAGGAGCAGACCGAATATTGCAGCATGATGTCACCGGGGCCGGGATGAAATTCATTAGCGAATGCCCGGACATAATGGCAGACATTCCGGTTGGTCACGCAGACACCCTTGGGACGTCCGGTAGTACCGGATGTATAAAGCACATAAGCAGGGCGTTCCGGATCGGAGATTGCGTTCCGTTTCCAGGAAGGTGTTTCAACGCCGCAGATTTCACAGTCCGTATAGCGAATGGGAAAACCGCCCAGCTTATCTGTAAAAGGCTGCTCCGTCAGCACAAAGTCAACTGCGGCTTCCTCCATCATATCGTGGATGCGCCCTGTGGGGAAATCCGGCTCTGCCGGGATATAACGTCCGCCGCATTTGAGCACCGCCAGAATGGAGGCAATCATTTCGGCCCGATGCCGCATTACGATGCCGATACTGTGAATTTCTGCCGGGAAGCTGCACGCAATCATATCCACCATGTTGGAGAGTTCACCAAAAGTCATGGTGCGGCTGTTTTCAATGATGGCAGGTTCTTGTCCATGCTCTTTTACTACTTCTTGAAAAAGCGAATAAATCGTATCCATTTTTAATTCTCCTCATCGTTTGTTCTGTTTAATATCCATTGAAGTCCTGCCGCTGTCCGCGGCACGCCGTCTTTGAAGTGGTTGCCGGGATTTAACTGGAAGGTCGTGTCAATTCCCTGCCCATGATAGAACGCCTCAATGGTCTCGGTGTTCTGCTGGACACATTTCAGGAATTTGTTCCGGGTATGACATTCCCGGTCACCCAGCGAAAAGTACATACAGTCCGGCTTTTTCAAAGGCGTGTGGGAAGCGATGTAATCTTTGATTCCCGGAAACCACAGGGAACCGGACATACTGGCAACCCGTGAAAAAATGTCTGTCTGATAAATCGAATAAACCGCAAACAGTCCGGCCAGTGAATATCCCGCGATCCCCCGCCAGGAAGGGATACCCGGCAATGCTTTTTCCGCCTCCGGCAGAATTTGATTGAGCAGAAGTTTCAAATAATCATCGGATCCTCCGGTGCAGGGTGTGTCTTTTTCGGATATGGGCGGAATGTCCCAGGGAGCCATATCGTGATCCCATTCCAGATTGCTGACTGCAACCAGTGAAAAATCCGGGCAGCCGGTTTCCTGTAAATGCTTAAAAACCTGTTTCCCTTCGCGGCCGTAGGTATTCAGATAAATCACCGGCCTGTCTGGTGCTGCACTTGCAAACACATCTACTCTTTTTTGTTCTATGTTGAAGGAAGTCATCTTGCTGCCTCCTCTCTTGACGATTCCTTGTATAAATATTATACTGTATCTGAAAACGGAATCAAGTACACAGAAAGTTCGTACATAGTATCAAACTACTGACTAAGGCTAAAAACAGGAGGAATGGATATGGATCATGTGATGACATATGAGGAATATTTGCGGGATGTCAAAAAAGGAATTGTGACCGATCTGGGCAACTGCCCGGTCACGCCGCTGCTTCTGATGCTTCAGGGAAAGTGGAAAACACAGATTCTCTACGAGCTGTGCATTCACGATACCGTCCGCTTTGGTACTCTGAAAAAGGAGTTGCCTGGTATCACCAACACCATGCTGACCAACTCCTTACGGGAACTGGAACGGGATGGGTTTATCAATCGGGTGCAGTTCAATGAGATCCCGCCCCATGTGGAGTATTCCTTTACGGAGCGGGGACGTGACCTGATGCCGATTTTCTATCAGATTATGCTCTGGGGCTTCAAGCATGAAAAAGACAACCTGCCAAAGGACAATGAAAATGAGGAATAAGCCGTCCGTATCATATCGCAGCGAGATCATCGCTTATGCGGAGAAACAGTATGGAACCACGCCGGAATATCTCTGGCAATCTATACCGGGTTACGCGGTTCTCCGCCACGGGGACAGCCGGAAATGGTACGGGCTGATCATGGATGTTCCCGCAGAGAAGCTGGGAATGAGTGGGAAAAACGTAGTTGATATTATTGAGATCAAATGTGATCCGATTTTAAGTGGTTCCCTGACAGGTGGCAAAGGTATCCGTCCCGCTTACCATATGAAGCAGGGTAGCTGGATTTCTGTTTTATTGGATGGCTCGGTGGAGAAAACTTTAGTTTTCTCTTTGCTGGATATGAGCTATAAACTCACTTCAAAACGGAGAAAGGGAAAAGAACTTCTGAGCGGACGGCAGGAATGGATTGTTCCGGTAAATCCGAAGTATTACGACTTGCAAAAAGCGTTTTCGGAAAATGAGGAAATCATCTGGAAGCAAAGCAGCAATATTTCGGTTGGCGATGTTATCTTCCTGTATGTTACGGCTCCGGTTTGCGCAGTCCTGTATCGGTGCGAAGCCACAGAGGTCAATATCCCTTATCATTATGATGATGGCAACGTACATATGGATCATGTGATGAGATTGAGAAAGCTGGAACAGTACGAGCCGTCTTTTCTCCCATTTGAGAAGCTAAAAACCTATGGGATCGGCACAATACGCGGGCCGCGAAGAATGCCCCACAGTCTGATTTGTGAACTGGAAAGGAACCGGCATGAGCAGTGATATTTGGAATCCCTGGCATGGCTGTCGCAAATATAGCGAGGGCTGCGACCACTGCTATATGTACTATCTGGACAGCGAGAGGGGCAAATCAGGCGGGGAGATTTATAAGGTCAAGACGAATTTCAACCTGCCGCTGAAAAAAGACCGGCAGGGAAATTATAAAATTAAAAGCGGAGAAAGTTTGCGGGTATGTATGACCAGCGACTTTTTTCTGGAAGAAGCGGATGCCTGGCGGGATGAAGTCTGGGATATGATCCGCTTACGACCGGATGTACGGTTCTGGCTCCTGACAAAGCGTGCGCATCGTATCCGGGAGTACCTGCCCTGGGATTGGCTGGACGGATGGGAGAATGTTTCCATCAATGTGACGGCGGAAAATCAACTGCGGGCGGATGAAAGGCTATCAATACTCCTGGATATTCCGGCAAAATATGATTGCTCCATTTATCGGAAAAGTTGATTTGGAACCATATCTGGCTTCCGGCCAGTTGAAAACCGTATTTGCAGACGGAGAAAACTATGATGGTGCAAGGCCGCTCCACTATGAATGGGTTAAGCTGCTGTATGACCAATGCCGGAAATATAATGTTCCTTTCTCGTTTTTTGGAACGGGAAATGTTTTTATCAAGGACGGAAAAGAGTATCACATCTGCAAGGCTTATCAACACGTTCAGGCGCTGCGCTCCGGGCTGCAATATCCTGCCGTTGAACAGGACTGCCCCATTCAAACACGCTGCCGTACCTGCAAGCGGAGAAATTCATGTAATGGATGCCGGTGGTGCGGAAGGTGTTGAATATCCGCCGATTACACTCTGGGTCATCCAATAGGGGCGGGTAGCATCCCTGTTGGCAAAGGAATTCCAAAGGGGAACGGAGTTCTCCTTTGTCTGGGGTGTTCAGAGGGGATGCGTTCCCCTTTGACTGGAAGAATCCAAAGAAACCGGCGGTTTCGTGGCACACGACTTTCCCCCGGAAAGTCTAGTGTGTTATACCTTTGTGGAGCAGATGGCAGCCGGAATTGTAGCACGCCCCGGAAAGTGCGGCTACAGTTGCGGCGTTCCGGAGGGAAAGGTTGCCCCTTGCGGGGCAGCATAAGCGACAGAAAAAGGCTGGCGGGCGGTGCGGATATGCACTGTCTGTCAGCCGTGTCATTTGCGGAACAAAGGTATATCAAAGCCCCCGTCAGCCGCTGCTTCCCATCGTATCAGAACCACCACGGCAGCTTTCCGCGCAGGCTGTCCATCGCCTCGCCCTCCACCTTCTTTGTCCAGCTCTCGCTGAGATGGAAATGGAGCGCCGCGCCGATCAGCGGGTGCTCGATTCCATCGGTAAAGCCATAGCGGTACAGCAGATAGGTCTGCTCTCTGGCCGTCAGCTTGTCCAGCGCCGCATACAATTCTATCAGCTGCTCTTTTTGGATATAGATTTGCTCCGGCGTTTGGGTGTGAGGGTCGGCTATGGCTTCGATCCGCAGCATCCGTTCATCCTCTGAGAGAACGTCATCCAGATATACTCTCTGGAAGCCGGGGCCGTCTTTCTTATCCACCATCCGTTGCTCAAATAAAGCGAGGGCGGCGCGGATGCAGTCTGTCATGGCATTGCGGACTGCCGGTGCTGCATAAGTCAGAAATTTCATGCCGCGTCCCGCATCAAACAAAGGGATTGCGTTCAGTAGGCCGATACTTCCCTCCTGCACCAAATCATCTAGAGCAAACCCAGAAAATAGAGTGAAGTCACCGCCGCACTGTACAGCAGTGGTATGATAAATGTGGAGATGATGAATATGCTTCACAATGAATCACGGAACTTAT
>NZ_NFKB01000088.1:0-6905 GCF_002160175.1 Faecalibacterium sp. An192 | reverse complement strand
GCTTGCGTCCTGTATGAATTACTTTTTGGAATTTTAAGTGTTTCCAACACTTTAAAGGTTCCGTTACAAGTATTCGATATTGTTCAATTTTCAAGGTCCTGTCCGCTCAACCTTTCGGCTGGCGACCTGTTTATTTTACCACAGCGTTTCGAACTTGTCAAGCACTTTTTTTCGAAGTGTTTTTCAGTTCTTTTCGCTTTGTGGGCCGCCCCGTCAGGGCGCTCACATATA
This sequence comes from Faecalibacterium sp. An192, assembly GCF_002160175.1. Lineage (NCBI taxonomy): Bacteria > Bacillati > Bacillota > Clostridia > Eubacteriales > Oscillospiraceae > Faecalibacterium > Faecalibacterium sp. An192. The sequence goes on along the minus strand of NZ_NFKB01000088.1, from coordinate 6,674 downwards.
GTACTACCTTTCCCTCTTTTTGTCAACCCCTTTTTTCAACTTTTTTCAGGATTTTGTTTTCACTTGCGATTTTGCCTGTCTCGTCGTACAATAGAGGCAGGTTCTTATCTATTATATATAGGAAGTCATAAGAGAGGCCTGCCATGATTCTGACCGTCAACATCGGCAACACCCATATCACCGTCGCCGCTTATATAGGAGGCGTCCTGCATTTCTCCGGGAAACTGTCTGCCGCTTCTGCCACATCGGATGAATACGCCATCCGTCTGATCCACCTTCTCACCCTGCACCACGCCGACCCCCAGCAGATTGAGGGGGTCATTCTGGCCAGCGTGGTGCCGGCTCTCACCGGGAAGGTCATCGCCGCCCTGCGGATGCTCACCTCGGTGCGGATCATGACGGTGGGCCCCGGCCTGAAAAGCGGCCTCAAGCTCCGTCTGGACCAGCCCGCCCAGCTGGGCGCCGAACTGCTGTGCGGCGTGGTGGCGGCCATGGCCGAAGGTCCGGCCCCCATGGCGGTGATCTTCTCGGACACCGCCCTGTCCATTATGGCGGTCAACGCCCAGAAGGAACTGGTGGGCGGCGTCATCCTGCCTGGCCCCCAGCTCTCCATGACCAGCCTGGTCCAGAACACCGCCCAGCTGCCCCAGGTGGATCTCACCGCCCCGGCTCCCGCCTCAGTGCTGGGCAAGAACACTTCCGCCTGCCTCCAGGCCGGCCTGCTGCTGGGCACCGCCTGCCTGCTGGACGGTCTGGCCGACCGTTTCCGGGCCGAACTGGGCCCTGAAACCCGCTTCTATGCCACCGGCAACCTGCCCGCCAACCTCCGCAAGGCCTGCCGCACCTCCATCCTCTACCGGGAGAACCTGGTGTCCGACGGCCTGTACCGCATCTGGCTGCGGAACCGCAAGGGGTGACTTCGTCCTATATATAATAGAATGCAGGGCGGTTCCATCGACCGTTCCCGCCAAAAATTCCATTTGCATTTTGCTCCAAAGTATGGTATACTCTTTGATGCTGATGGTTTCATCAGCTCATGTGCGGTCGTAGCTCAGCTGGATAGAGCGTTGGACTCCGACTCCAAAGGCCAGAGGTTCGAATCCCCCCGGCCGCACCACAAAAAACACCCTGCACCTTCAAAAAGGTTGCCGGGTGTTTTTCTTTTTGTCTTTTAAAAATCTATAAAATTCAACTCGCGTTCAACAAGAGCCTTTTGGCCGCGTCGTTCAGTCTTTCTTGCGGAACAGATTTTCCAAAATTTCCGCGCTCCTGTGGTCGGCCTGTTCTATAACATGGGCGTAAATGTCGCTGGTGGTGCTCACCTGGGCGTGCCCCAGCCGTGCCGAGATACTGACGCTGTCCATTCCATTATAATATAGTACACTAGCCATCGAATGACGGAAGGCGTGGGGGTTGATATGAGGCAGGCCGTGGCGCTGACTGAACCGATCCAGCCAGGTATTGACCGAATCCGGGTGCATGGGTCCTCCGTCCTCTTGGGCAAACAGGAATCCCCTGTCCTGGTAGATCCCTTCAAGGCCTTGATCTCCTCCTCCTGCCAGGCCTTGTACTTTCGCAACAGCTCTATGGTGTCAGGCGGTAAAGCAATGAGGCGCCGTGACTTCGCCGTTTTGGGGGTATCCTCATAGATCCCCACCTTCGGCACATAGAGGACATTGTTGTCGATTAGGATGGTATTTTGTGCAAAGTCCACCTTGTCCCATTTCAGGCCCAACACCTCCCCTCTGCGGCAGCCGCTCATCATCAGAACCATCACCAGTGCCCGCCACTTGATAGGCTCCCCTTGCAAAGCCTCACAGATTTTCAGCAATTCTTCCGGCTGGAAGTGGTTGACCTCCTTCCGCTGGAGCTTGGGCAGTGTGGCCCGCTTGGACACATTCTGAGGGATCAGGCCTTCTTTTACGGCCTGTTCCAGCACCATCGAGATCAGTCGGTGATAGTGCTGTACTGTGTTGGCAGACAATGTATGTAGTTTCTTCTGCGTGTCAAACACCTCGTTGACATCCATCCCCAGCTCCTTGCTGAGCGCAATGGCCGTTTTGGCTGGAACGGGGTTGCCCTTTACTGCCGAATACACTGTATTAATGGGCACACCCGCGCCCTCAGACAGCGACTTTCGGGTCATCTTTTTCTCTTTCAACAGATCAGCCAGCTTCCGGGAACACGCTGTACGCTTCTCTATGCCGGAGCCGTCCTCTTCCAACTGGGCATAGAAGCGGTTCAGATGGTCGGGACGTATATCCTTCAGGAGAATATGCCCGATCGCCGCATAGATACGCTTAGTCATCGCTCGATACCCTTTGATGCTTGTTTTCTTGGTGCCAGTACGGGCCTTTTGTTCCAGTACATACTCGCAGTACTCGTCAAAGCGCTGCCGGTTATCACTCACCAGACCATTCCGGACTCGATCTTCCAGGGTGGCGGCGTAAGCCTCCGCCTTTTTTCGCGCGCTTTTTTCACTCCAGGTAGGCTTGACCTCAAAGGTGGCGGTGAAGGGTTTGAGCTGCTTGCCGTCCTGACTGCGGCCGCGATAAATGCGGATCGAATAGGATATCAGTTTGCCGTCTTTGTCCCGGCGTTCCTGTAAATTGGCCATTGACAAGATTCTCCTTCCAGAGTTTTTTTATAAAAAGGACTCCCGCCCTCAGACGAGCGGGAGCCACAGATGTTGAACGTATCAATGTCTTTATGCGGCGGGCTCCGGGCTGCAGCTGCCCTTGATGTAGGCCAGCACCTCGTCATAGAGGATCAAAGCCTTTTTGCCGTGATAGAATGCGTGAATCGCTCCCGCTTTGACCAGGCTGCGGAGGGCGGTTTCACTGATCAGATAACCTTCTTCCTGCAGCCGCTGGTAGATGTCGTGGATCGAGCCAAACCGAACCTGGTTGGATGCGTATTTACTGCGTTTCATAGAATAGACCTCCTTCAGATGTTGTAGGCCTCTGCGCTTTTCTGAAGAAGAGCAAAGCTCAATTTCAGACAGCGTTTGCCGTTGATTCTTGCGTGGGCAGAACGGTGTTCGCTGGTGTCTCCAAGAACACCTTCCCGCCTCAAGTTCTTGTTCATTTCCTTGATCGTTGAGATGGAATGCGGCGTATGCTCCTGAAAATATTGCAGCAGCATCGAGGGGCGTATATAGAGCGCGTCCTTCTTCAGCAGACCGCAGTTCTTGATGTTGACGCCCTTTTGATCCGTGACAACAGGGAACAGATTGTGGGAATAACCATACAGGATATACCAACTTAGATTGCCTTTTGGGTTTTTATTGGTAAGCCTCTCGCATTGGAGTGCCTGCTGGCTCAGGATTTGGTTCAGGATTTGCTCTGCGGCCGCAGACGCTTGCTGATGGTATGTGTTGGTAATGGCTCCTTGCTCCTCAGTGAACTGAAAGAACAGTTCCAGTGCCCAGAGGACCAGGAGACCGTTCTTCGCCAAACGTGGATTGCGGTCGGCCTGAACATTTGCCAGAAGCTGCTGCAATTCCTTCAGCTTCTGGTCGAGCTGCGGCAGAAGCCACTGGATAAAGGCATAGAAGACCGTTGCAGCCACAGTTCGCTCTTCTGGTCGTCCGTCTTTCATTTGGCAGTCGATGGGTACCAGGACGCTCCTGGTGATATCCGATGGATTCTGGAGCATGAATTCCCCGGTAAAAGCGACGCCGGCCTTACAAATCTGTTGCTCGATCTGCTTTTTCTCATTGATCCTGGCTCGTCCCGTGTCATTGGCGGCAAAGCGCAGGATACTCGCGAGAAGGTCCTGGCGCTTGCGCTGTTCAGCGGGACTGCCGCTTTTGGCCAGGTCATCCACCAGAACAATCTGGTCCCGGAAATCGCTGACCTGTAAGACGATGGAGGCAAAAGTGGAATTGGCGTCAAATTGTCCCCAGAATGATCCCGGTTTCTGGCTCTCTTCATAGAGCAGCATATAGCGCTGGGCGACGGTGGTCTTGCCGAGGTTTTGACCTCCGATAATTCCCAGAGACGGAAAAGTGGTCATGTCTGCCCCTGATAAAACAGATCGCAGGCTGCCAACAATGGTAAAACCCCAGACGGGAAAGAGAATGTTCCGAGATGCTTCGAGGCGCTTGCACAATTCGATGGTGGCAGCGACAGGAGAAAGCTCAGGGTCTCTGGCCAGATGAGCCAATTTGACTTCCGGCGCAATGACATAGTCTATACCGGGCGGTATTCCCAGAACTGTATCCCCGGCCACGTAAAGCCAATATCCGTTGGGCAGGCGACAGAGCCTGTGCTGCCGAAAATTCAAGGGCATGGGGGCCTGGCTGTCTTGGGGTTTTTCCTGGCAGTAGGCCAGAAGGGCCATGTCCAGAAGGTAGCGGGACGAACTCACAGCGTAGCATGTGGAAATCTGCTCTAGGATTTGATTGGTCAGTTCTTTCTTGGCGAGGTCCAGCCAGGCTTCCCGGATGTAGTTCTGATTCTTGATCTTGATACGGGCCATGATAGGACTGGCATCTGGACCTTTAGCAGGGTCAAAATACAGCTGGGAGTCTACCGGCGCAAAGTTAGCAATCAATTTAGGCATTTTGGGGTTAGTAAGGAGGAACGACTGCCCGTTTACAAAGTCAACAGACCTGTCAAGATTCATTTTGGTTTTCACCTCCCGAGCATTCGCCGAGTTTTCGGTCCAAATCGGGGTAGAGCAAGTGAATCAATTGGCGGTGGAACTTCAGCTCACAGGCAAGCTCATAGCTACGCTGCCGCTCGGCTGCCAACTTCTTATCAGCTTTACGTTTGTATTTCAGTTCTGCACACTTGGATTCAGCCTTTTTACGCTTTGCTTTCTCTTTTCCCACCTTCTTTTTTGCCTTCTTGTCATTATGGTGGTCCTTCTTGTTCACAGAGAGTGCAGATGATTCATGAGACGGGAAGTCAGAAAGGGGGGAAATAGGTTCATAATTATTCATCGATTGACCTCCTTATTGAAATGTGATATAATAAAATAGATAAAAGCATATATACACGAGATGTCGTGTATATATGATACGGCGTTTTTAGGGATAAGTCAAAAGAGTTTTACGAAAAATAATATATTTTACGAACTGCAAAATTTTGCCGCTAGATTTTTGTGGTTAGTGCTGAATCCTCCTGTGGAAAGGAAAAGATGCTTCTCTTCTCGACCCGTATGCAGTATTACAGATTCAGCGGCAGGGAGAACGACAAATGGCGATTGTATACCGTAAAAATATTTTAAAAGCGCTCAAAAAGAAGGGATATAGTACAGCCCGTCTTCGTAAAGAAAAGATTCTTTCCGAAAGTGTGATTCAGTCCTTGCGGGATGGAAAATATATCTCTCTTATGAATATAGATCGTATTTGCCAACTTCTGGATTGCGAAATAGAAGATATCGTCAAAAGAGTAGACGAAGATGGACGCGATCGCCAAGGAAACTATATTCTGTCCTATAAACAATTCGATGACGATGACAATTAAAAACAGAAGACAAACAGAAAAGCCCTCCCGGCCGGGAGGGCTTTCAGTGTTTTCAATGGTTTTTATGTATGCGGAGTTGGTGCCAAGCTTAACTTTGGCATAGGGTAGATACGAAAACTTTATCCTGCCGCCTCCAGCTTGGGCATCGCCTCACTGGCCTTCACCGCCTCCATGAACTGGCGTGCAAAGGCTTTGGAGCTGGCGGCCTCTTCGGGACTGAGGGCGCTGACTGCCTCAAAGTGAAAGAGGGCATAGGGCTTGCCTCCCCGGCTGGTAGCCTTCTTGAGGGAGATCCGGGTAACCACCCCGTTCAGCGGGGTCAGGGCGCTGGTGAGCCGGGCGGTGTACCGGAGGAACAGCCCTTTGCTGGTCACCGGCACCCGCACCAGCAGGGGCAGGACATTGCCCGGCCGCAGCAGGAACAACAGCACCGACTCCTTGCAGGCCTTGGCCCCTGTCTCGCCGTCCTTGGAGCCGTAATCGTTAAAGGGGCAGCGGGCGCAGGGCTTGCCGCTCTCCGAGACAAGGCTGTTATGGCTGAGGCAGGTGGGCGGCGTGCCCTCCACCGGGTCGGGGGTATCCCAGTAGGCCCGGGGCAGGGTGTAATCCAAGATGATCCCGGTCAGCTCTTTTTCTGCCTCCTCACCAGTCAGACCCGGCACTGTAAAGACGGTGGAGCCGCCCGAGGGCGACTTGACCACGTCGAACATCTGGTAGGTCAGAGGTTGGTCCTTCAGGTTCTCGTGGATTAGATCCAGTGTATTGTTGTTCAGGGCCAGGTAGTCCGAGGACGGCAGAGCCGGGGCGGTCTGCAGGGTCTCGACTTTGGCGCTCAGGCGGTCTTTCAGGTTCATCTGTTCCATGTGACAAGGTGGTTCCCGGCTGTGCCGGTTTCGTGGTCGCCCAGCATTTCCTTCAAGAGGTTTTCGGCTTCCTGTTTCCGCTCGGTGAGTACCTTGATCTGCTGGCTGGCCTCGTCGTACTGCTGCACCAGGGCGGCGGCGTTCTCAGGCAGTGCCACGGTGGAACGGGGCACACTGCTGGGAAACCGCTCGGCCAGGAACCGGGCCGACGCGCTGGAGCCGTCCAGAGGCGGCGGAGTCTCGCTCTGGACGTGCTGCCAGAAGTCCGCTTCCAGCTGAACCAGAAGGGCAATCACTTCCTCATCCCGGGGGATGAACTTCCAGCGGAAGGTGTTGC